>CAZWGD010000191.1:0-5331 GCA_964633235.1 uncultured Desulfobacteraceae bacterium
CTCTAGCCCTCAGGGCCGCGGCCGTGTCGGGTGTAAAATACGGATTACCGGTGCCGGCCGCGAATATAACGATGCGCTTTTTCTCAAGATGCCGAAGGGCCCTGCGCAGGATATAGGGTTCGGCGACTTCATGCATGGAAATAGCCGTTTGAACCCGGGTCTGCATGCCCTTCTTTTCAAGGGCGTCCTGAAGGGCCAGGCTGTTTATTACCGTGGCCAGCATGCCCATATGATCCGCCGATGTCCGGTCCATGCCGTAGGAGCTGGCGGCAATTCCCCGGAAGATGTTGCCCCCGCCCACAACCACGGCGATTTCGACACCAAGATCATTCACCGCTAGAACCTCGTCGGCCACGTACTGAATCATTTCCGGGTCTATACCGAAATCCTGGCCGCCCATTAAAGCTTCGCCGCTTATTTTCAGCAGGATTCTTTGATAGTGTGGATTCGGCAAGCCGCTATTCCCCGACCTGAAATCTGGCATAGCGTTTGATGGATATATTTTCGCCGATTTTGGCGATCACTTCGTTTAGCAGATCGGAGATGGTCATGTCCGGATCACGGACATACTGCTGGTTCATAAGGCAGTTCTCTTTGAAGTATTTGTTCAGTTTCCCATCGGCAATTTTATCGACGATTTTTTCCGGTTTTCCCAATTGCAGGGCCTGTTCACGATAGATTTCCAGCTCACGGTCAATAACATCCTGAGGTACATCCTCCTGGCGGATGGCGATGGGATTGGTGGCGGCGATATGCATGGCCAGGTTCTTGGCAAACTGGGTAAAATCTTCATTTTTGGCCACAAAATCCGTTTCGCAACCAACATCCACCATCACTCCCAGCTTTCCACCCATGTGGATGTAAGATTGGATGGTGCCCTCGGACAGGGCCCGGCCCGCTCGCTTGCGGGCGGTTGCCAATCCCTTTTTCCTCAAAAAGTCAATGGATTTTTCGATATCGGCTTTACATTCATTCAGCGCCTTTTTACAATCCATGATACCTGCTCCGGTTTTCTCACGGAGTTGTTTTACCATTGCCGCAGTGATTGTTGTCATCTCTATTCTCCTGTGGGTTCTTCCCCTGAGGTGTCATTGGAAATATCTTGCGGTTCTTCCGCTTCATGTTCGGTGTCCGGCTCCGCGGCCGAGCGCCTGATGATTTCCACTACGGGACCCTCGGTGCCGTCGGAAATCACCTTGCGTTTACCCGGTTTTAAATCGGCGCTGAGGGTGGTCACCTGGGCGGCTTCCTTTTCCGCCTTGTCCGCCGCGGCCTGTTCTTTTTCCTTGAGACGCTCTTTTCCCTGCATACAGGCGTCCGCAATACCCGAAGAAATAAGGCGGATGGCGCGAATGGCATCATCGTTGCCGGGGATGATGTGGTCGATGTCATCGGGATTGCAGTTGGTATCCACGATAGCGATAATCGGGATGTTGAGGCGCCTGCCTTCACGAACGGCGATGGCTTCATTTTTAGGATCGACGATAAAGATGGCTCCCGGGAGTTTGGTCATACTGCGAATGCCTCCCAGGGTATTATCCAGTTTAACCCGTTCCTTGCCGAGCTTGAGCCGCTCTTTTTTGGGATACATGTTGATGGATCCGTCGATCTCTATGGCATTCAGATGGTTTAAACGATCGATACTCTTTTTTATGGTTTGAAAATTGGTCAGCATTCCTCCCAGCCAGCGGTTATGAACGTAAAACATCTCACAACGGTTGGCCTCTTCGTAGATGGATTCCCGGGCCTGTTTTTTGGTTCCTACAAAAAGTACCGATTGCCCATCGGCCACCGTATCCACTACGAAATCATAGGTTTCTCTAAACATGCGGACGGTCTTCTGAAGATCGATGATATAGATCCCGTTTCTAGCCCCAAAGATATAAGGCTTCATCTTCGGGTTCCAGCGTTTGGTCTGGTGACCAAAATGCACTCCGGCTTCCAAAAGTTCTTTCATTGTGATGTACGCCATGTCTTTCTCCCCTGCTTTTGTCCTTGGTTTTGATTGCTCCTCCGCCCCTATCCTCCCCGATACCGACTTCTGCAACCGCTGAAGCACCCGCCATCGAGTCCTGGGACGTGTGGGTTTAAATTAAACCACTATTTTTAACAGTTTTATTTTATTTTCACAATACTTTTTTGCGTGGCTTTGCGAATGTGGGCCGATGGGATTCATTTGCTTTTTGGAATAGCCGGAGCCGATACCTCGGGTCCGGATCTCTAGGCAGCGGGATCAACGGTAGTTTTCAGGATAGAACCGTCTTTCAATCAACTCAATCAAGATATGAATGACTTTAATATGAAGCTCCTGGACACGATCGGCAAATCGTCCCCCGGCTGTGCAGATGCTGACCGTCGCCAAGGCTTCAAGATTCGAACCGGGTCTTCCGGTTAGGGCCACCACCTGGATGCCCTTTGATGCCGCAGTCTCGGCCGCTTTCGATACCGTGGGGCTGGCACCGCTTGTGCTGGCGGCCAGCAAGCTGTCTCCCCGGCGGCCGTGGCTTTCAAGATACCGTGAGAAAACAGCCTCATACCCGAAATCGTTGGCCACGCAAGATAGATATCCCGGATCACTGATGGCCACGGCCGCCAAACCCTTTCGGTCCCGGCGAAAGCGTCCGGTAAGTTCTTCGGCGAAATGCATGGCATCGCACATGGAGCCCCCGTTGCCGCAGGAGAAGATGCGGCCGCCGCCGTCGAGCGTCTTGATGAAGATGGCGGCCGCGGAAGCGATATTGGCCAGGACGGCTTCATCCGCCATGAGCCGGGTAAGGGCATCCTGTGCTTCGCTAAGACTGTTTTTAATGTGCTTAAGCATGATGAGATGATCCATAACCAGTTAAATGAATATCCGGATTGGCGTTCATATGACGCCTACCTTAAATAAATGACCTTTCTTTTTCAAGATATTATGAATAGAGGCATAAGGCACCTTGAAAACCCGCATGCCTGACTTATTTTAGCATTAACATCTCAGATCGACACCTAAGGGGAGAGAAAAATGCCGCTATACGAATATCAATGCGAAACTTGTGGCTGCTGTTTCGAGCAGCTTGTGTTTGAAAGCGACCAGGCCGAGATTGTCTGCCCGGATTGCCATGCCGCAAAGGTAAAAAAACTGATGAGCTGTACCAGCACCATGGGTGGTGACGGTACCCAGTCCTGTGCCCCCGGCGCTCCATCCGGTTTTTCCTGAGCGCACTAAGACTTATCCGGCGGTCGCCGGAAAATGTATCTCAAGCTTACGGACCCACTAAAGCCCCGATGGGGCGGTCCGCCTGTCCTGGTCACCCCTCACTTGCCGAACCCCTGAATATAGGCGATGCCGGGGTCGGAAAACCTTTGTGGGATTATGAGCCAAAACGTTCCCGGTCACAAACTTTCATCATGGCCGGTCTATTTTCGCAGGCACCCCGAGCGCCTTGGAAATAATCTTCCAGGCCGCTTCGGCGGTTTCAACGAATTGGAAAATGTTAAGATCCCCGGTGGAAATCGTGCCGGCATCCACCAGGGCCTGAAAATTGATGACCGAGGTCCAGAAGGATTTCCCGAACAAGAGCACCGGCATGGGTTTGATTTTTCCCGTCTGAATCAGGGTTAAGGTTTCAAACAGTTCATCCATGGTGCCGAACCCCCCGGGAAAGGCCACCAGGCTTTTGGCGCGCATCAGCAGATGCATCTTGCGAATCGCGAAATAGTGAAACTGAAAGCATAGCTGCGGACTGATGTACGGGTTAGGCGCCTGTTCGTGGGGCAGCACCACATTCATGCCGATGCTTTTCTTTCCCTGGTCGTGTGCGCCACGGTTGGCGGCCTCCATAATCCCCGGACCGCCGCCGGTGACGACCACCAGTTTGTTCTCCGCCGTATTGTTGGAGATCAAGCGCCCCAGCTTTCTGGCTTCGTCGTAGTAGCGGCTCTTTTCCATACGCAGACGGGCAAGCCGGTACCGGGTTATTAGGGCCGGGTCATCGCCGTTGATCCGGCGGGCGGCTTCAGCTTTATCCAGTTCAATCCGGGCCGTATCCGGATCGGGTACCCTGGCACTCCCGAAGATAACGATGGTCGATTCAATCCCCTCCTCCTGCTGAATTAATTCGGGTTTTATAGCCTCCAACTGTAGTCTTACAGAGCGCAACTCATCCCGGAGCAGGAAATCCCCGTCCTGGAAGGCCAGCCTATAGGAGTCCAATTCACTTTGTGCCGAAGCGGTGTGGGGGGCGGTTGAAGCGGCGCTTTCCCTTGCGGAGGGAAAGATTCGTTTTGAACGCAAGGTCGAACTCATGGTATCTCCCCATGGATTGTGGTTTTTTGTTTTCAGCCCTCGGAAAAGATGTTCAGTTCCTCCAGCTTTGTCAGCACCGGCTGAATACCGGCGGTTCTGTAGGCTTCAATGCCGCACCGGCGGGCGCTGGAGACGTTGAGGTCATTGTCGTCAAAAAAGAGAACCCTGCCCGGGGGACGGCCAATCTTCTCTAAAACATACTCAAATGCTTCCCGGTCGGGTTTCAGGCGGCCGGTGAGATGGGATGGAAAATGAAAATCGAAAAACGCCCCCAGTTGCATATCATTCTCCAACCGCTGCCAGTGGAGTGCATTGGTGTTGGATAAAATGCCCAGTTTGAATGTGGAGGAGAGCCGGGTGAGAAGAGATTTGGCTCCCGGGAATGTCCTTTTCGGCCAATGGATAAAAGCGGCTAAAAAGGCTTCTTCATCAATCTCGAGGGAAAACTCCCGAACCATGGATGCGGCAAAGTCCTCCGGGGTTGATCGGCCGGACTCGAAGGACCTGACCGCTCCGGAGGATAGCCATTTGTGCCAGAAGGCATCCGTATCCATGCGATGGCGGGTCCAGGCCATCATGACGGGCAAACCGGCCAACTCAATCAGTACGCCCCCCAAGTCAAACAGAACGACATCAAAGCGGGGCCTGCGGGAATTTGTCCTGGTCATTGTGCAGGTTTCCATGACCTCTCCGCCGGTTCAAAGGCCCGTTTGGCTTTGAGGAGATCCGGGAGGTTTTTCAAGGCATACCAGATGCTGTAGCGGTGTTCCCACAGCCGCTTACGGAATTTTTTCCGCCACTGGGGGTCGGAGTAAAAGCGTTTCACATGGGTGTTGTAAAGCTGGTCCAGGGTTTCCTTAGAGTCTATTCCCTTGGGCACGAAGACAAAATTGAGACAGTTCATCAAGCGCCAGTCCTCTTTCAGGGTGCCTTGCGACCGGATGGTCTTCCATACCGGTGCACCGTGAAAGGGCGTGAATTTTGACATGTTCATGTCATCAAGCGCCAGGGAGATCACGAAGTCGCTGGTTTTGCGAATCGAC
>CAZWGD010000192.1:0-222 GCA_964633235.1 uncultured Desulfobacteraceae bacterium
TGAATCCTATCCGTAAAGTGATTTTATCGTGACGCGATCGGGGGATCCATCGGCCAATAGGGGAAAATCCGTGATAAATTCCACGTATTGGGGTTTTTTATAGGAAGCGATGCGTTGACCCACAAATGTCATCAGGGCCTGGGGGTCGAGTTTGCTACCCTGCTTTAGGAGACAGACAGCTTTGATTCCCTCCTTCCATTTGGAATCGGGAACGCCGAAGAC
>CAZWGD010000192.1:239-5322 GCA_964633235.1 uncultured Desulfobacteraceae bacterium
TCCAGGATGACCCGCTCCACTTCCGCCGGATATACATTTTCTCCGCCGGGCTTGATCAACTCCTTTTCCGGCTTGCGTCCGGCGTAAAATAGATAACCGTCATCGTCAAAACGTCCCAGGTCCCCGGTGTGATGCCATCCGCCGCGAAAGGTATGGGCGTTATCAGACGGAAGGTCCCAGTATCCCTTGAAAACCATGGGGCCTTTAACGGCAATTTCTCCGGTTTCTCCAGGGCGAACCGGCTGGTCATTTTCATCCACACATCGAACCCGGCTCTGCAGGAGGGCTTTTCCCGCGGACCCGGGGCGGTCATTATAGCGGCCGAGAGTGGCCAGGGCGGAGGTCTCGGTCTGGCCGTAAAGGCAGTAAAAAGTACCTTGGGTCCGTTTTTGGTATCTTTCGATCGCTTCCGGGGCGTCCAGGCCGATGACGGCGCGGAGCGAACTGATATCCCTGCCTGATGCTTCCTGGGCCTCTAAAATCGAGGAGAGAATCGGCGAAAAATCGAAAAGGATGGAAACCCGACGGCTTTCAATCAGTGATACTGCCGTGTCGGCGTCAAATTTACGCATGTTGATGTTGGGAACACCGGCTTGAAAGCCATGGGTGGCCATGAAAAGGCCGCCCACATGGAAAAGGGGCAGAAGGTTCAGGTGAACGTCGCCGCGGGTTGGGTTGAGCAGGGATATCAAATGCATATTGGCGCACAGCACGTTGCCATGACTAAGCAGGGCCCCCCTGGGCCTGCCGGCCACGGCCGCGGTATGGATGATCACAAATCCGTCATCGGTGGATACATCGGCCAGGCGGCCGGGTCCGGGGTTTTCCATCAGTGTGTCGATATTGGTAAATTCACCCTGACCGGGGGTTAAGCCGAAATAATGCTTTACCGATGACAACTGTTCTCCAGCCTCAAGAAGCGAGTCTTCATACGCGGGGTCGGCAAAGATGGCCACCGGCCGGCAATCGTTCAGGTTGAAAACCATTTCGTCCTTGGAAAGCCGCCAATTGATGGGCAGCACGATGGCCCCCAAAGCGGCCGCGGCACCGTAAATCCAAAAATATGCCAGGCTGTTCTTCCCGACGATACCAAGCCGATCCCCCGGCTCCACCCCAGCCAGCTGCAAGCCATGGGCCAGGCGATCCACCTGCTTCTTGAAATCCATAAAAGAGGCTTCACGATGGTCGTGGGCGTCGAACCAAGCGGTCTCGCGGTTGTATGCCACGGCGTTTCGACAAATCAAATCATAAAAGGTGAAATCATGTATTCCCATACGCCATCTCCATTCGACAGGTAGTCCTCTTCTTCGGATTCCCTGTTCCCGGTGTTTTCACGTTCGGGTGATCATAAACGGCATGACCGGTTCGGTCAATACCCATTCCTTTAAAGACCGGCAAGCGCACTAGGCTTTGACGGCTTATACCGGCGTGAGGGCGACGCTTTTGGACGAATATTTATGCAACCTTGGGGTTGACACTATATGGCCATTTTCCTATTCTCAGGTTTCACACGTGTATGGCATCTTTGCATGCCATGGACTTTTGACTACAGGAGGCCAAGCATGAACGTTACGTTTTACGGCGCCGTGAGGGAAGTTACCGGATCCATGCACCTGATCGATACCGGCAGTGACCGCATCCTGATGGATTGCGGCATGTTTCAGGGACGACGCAAAGAAACCACGGAGAAGAACAAGGTGATTCCTTTTTTTCCCGGGATCATAACCAATGTTCTGCTCTCTCATGCCCATATAGACCACTGCGGCCGCCTTCCCCTGTTAACCAAAAAAGATTTTCACGGCGGTATTTACTGCTCCAGGGCCACGGCGGATGCCTGTGAATACCTGCTGGCCGATTCGGCTCGCATCCAGGAATCAGATGCCGCCTATGTGAATTATAAAATCGTTAAATCCTCCCTTTCACGATTAAAAAGCTCATCTGTGGGAAAAAAGCTTTCCAATGGAGACTTGAAACAAATCAAGTCGATGATGAAAAAAAACCGCCGGACACTCGATAATGATACCATCCAGACTTTTATCAAAGAGTATAACCTTCAAGGTGTTGAACCGCTTTACACCGTTTTTGACGCCGAACAGGCCATGACCCATTTTCGGGGGCAGCCTTATGGAGAAGCGGTAACCGTTGGCAAAGATACGACCTGCACCTTTTACGATGCCGGTCACATCATCGGATCGGCCATAACGGTGCTGAAAGTAGATACCACGGATGGACACAAGACCGTCTGCTTTACCGGTGATTTGGGTCGGTTTGACACACCGATTCTAAAAGATCCTACTTTGGCCTTCCAAGAGGCCCATCGGGATATTGACCTGCTGATTATGGAAAGCACTTATGGTGACAGGCTTCACGAACCGGTGGTGGAATTGAAACCCGGCTTGAAAAAGGTGATTACCGACACCTATAACCGGGGTGGCACCCTGCTGATCCCCTCCTTCGCCTTTGGTCGTACCCAGGAACTATTATACTATCTACACGAATTGTACGACCAGAACGAAGTGCCCAAAATGACGATTTACGTGAACAGCCCGCTGGCAACCAGGCTGACCCGCGTATACGGTGAGCATCCGGAAGTCTATGATTCTGAAACCCATCGGGATTTTCTGTCCAAGGGTAAGAATCCTTTTTCCATGAAAGATATTCATTTTGTCGAATCCGTACAGGCTTCCATGGATTTGAACCGGGATGAACGTCCGCACATCGTGATTTCAGCCTCGGGTATGTGTGAGGCCGGACGCATCCTGCACCATCTGAGATTCAAAATTCACAATGCCAAAAATACGATCCTGATTGTCGGTTATATGGCGGCAAATACCCTGGGCCGTCGCATCCTAGAACTGGGAGAGGCCTATGAAGCTTCCGGCAGGGTGGGGGATTCTCCTCTAGTGAAGTTCTTCAATAAGGAATACCCGCTAAATGCCGGAGTCATCAAGATGGGGGGGTTCAGCGCTCATGCCGACCGGGAGGAAATGATGCAATTTTTGCATCGATCCGGGTTGCGCATCAAAAAAATCGCGGTGATACATGGGGAGGAAACCCAGTCCCTAGCCTTTGCCTCACACCTTGAAAAGGCCGGCTACCAGGCGTTTGTACCCCAGGTGGGAGAGACCGTTCGTTTATAAAAGCTTATCATCCATGGCGGATATGAATACCCTAAAGAAATGCTTTAACAGTACGGATTTTGGGTATTCCGTATGTCGGGCATGGCTTCTCCAGAACGCATGAAAGCGCGCCCATGATCATCGACCTTGAGGGATACCGGATTCGGGAAGCGGCCCGCAGGGCCTTCAGCAGCTTGATAAAACCTTCCGGTGATACCTACCCCGCGGACCTTCGTTTTCGCGACCTGTCCGACAAAACGCTTTATTTTCTATCCCAATCCAGCAGAGAAAGCGATATGGCCTATTACGAACTGATCATGGGAGCCCTGAACCTGGGTAAACCGGCGAAGTTTTACTATCTGAACAATCGTGATCAGCTGAAGGTCGTTGATATTCATCTATTTCTTATGGATCAGGTACGTTTTGAGGTGATGCACCGCCTGGGCTGGCTGGATGGCTTTGCCGCCGCGAAGTACCCGCTGCTTGAACTGGTCATGGCCTTTGATAGAATCAAGCCGCTGTGTATCGGAAAGCCGCTTTGCCTATCACCCAGGCATCCCGGATACGCTGCTTTCAGCAGTATGGTGCTGGGAGATAGAGAAGCCTTTATTCGCCGACTGTTGCCGGAAGCCATGGAGAGCTTTCAGCACCGCTTGGAAAAATGATCCCGATCGACCGCTATGCGTGTTATAGACCACGGGAACATGATTATCAAATGAAGCAGGAAAAACCACTTGGAGAGAGGCAATAACTCATGACGACTATACTGGCAAACTATGACTATCCACAAGGCTCTATAGAGAAGGGATATAACATGCGGACCCTGCGCATCGATTTGAGTACCGGGCAGATCGTGGAAAAACCCGTAGATGCAAATATGCGCGACACGTTCATCGGCGGCAAGGGTTTTGACCTGTGGTTGCTGTGGCAGGGGCTTCCCCGCGATAGGGTGACCCGCTGGAATGATCCTGAAAATGAAATTGTGATCAGCTGTGGCCCCCTGGGCGGTACCACCAGCTATCCGGGAGCCGGAAAAAGCATCGTGGTCACGATCTCGCCTCTCACGGGGTCCGTGATTGACTCCAACGTAGGAGGATTTTTCGGGCCTTATCTAAAGTTTGCCGGATTTGACAGCCTCGAAATACAGGGCAAGGCCGATAGGGACGTGGTGGTCGTTATTGACGGCGACGCCCATCAAATCCGTATCGAGGTTGCCGAGGATCTTCCCAATGACACCCATCTCCTGGGTCCCGAGCTTGCCCGGAAGTACGCGGGGGATATACTGCGGGCCGTATCAACGGTTTCTGCGGGTACCGGTGCCGAAAACAGCTATATGGGATGTCTGAACTTTTCCTGGTACGATAACAAGCGCAGCAGTTTTCATTTCAAACAGGCCGGCAGGGGCGGTATCGGAACCGTGTTTCGGGATAAGAAAATCAAAGCCCTGGTGGCCAAGTTCTCGGGAATAAAAGCCGACCTAAACCATCCCCACGACGCCCATCGGCTGAGAAAGAGCGGCAGGGAGTATTCCGGTGAGATTCGTGAATTGGATCCCCGCCAGAACGAGATGGCAATTGTGGGTACGGCCCACCTGGTTCCCATTATGAACGAGTACGACCTGCTGCCTACACATAATTTTCGATACGGCAGCCATCCACAAGCCGGGGAGATCGGCAGGGAAGCCTATCGAAAAAGATTCAACCCCGGATATGACGGATGCTGGATGGGCTGCACACTGGCCTGTGCCCATATGATCAGGGATTTCAAGCTTACCTCGGGACCGTACAAGGGAGCAAAGGTATGGGTAGACGGACCCGAATATGAAACCATTGCCGGGTGCGGCTCCAATCTGGGCATATTTGATCCCGATGTTATCACCGAACTCAATTTCTATTGTGACACTTACGGTATCGACACCATTTCCCTGGGAACTTCTGTGGCCTTTGTCATGGAATGTTATCATA
>CAZWGD010000193.1:0-5245 GCA_964633235.1 uncultured Desulfobacteraceae bacterium
TAAAGCTCACATTGAGTTTCCCGGTAGGTAACTGTCAACCATTATGTCTGAAACCTGAAACCTGTCACAGATCCCGTTTGCTAAGAGGAGAAACCACAAAATATGTGCGTTTTGCTGTCATTCGAACTTATAAGTGACTGACTGTTAACAACTTATTACCCCGATGCAATGCGATTTGGATTGATTTAAGTCAAAAGGACTAAAAAATAAAATAAACCCTGTATCAAACGTTGAGGTGCTCTAGAGATTAAAAAAAATTGGTATTGAAATCGGGGTGGAGATTATGATAAACTAAAACTATTTCAGTCAGCTTCTTTTGAAGCTAACTGATGAAACCAACCGGCCCACTGCGGCCGATGATGCACCTGTTGAATGTAACCAGCTCGCCAGGCACCCCAAGTTATTAACCAAAGGAGGTATAGACCATGAGATCGAAAGACGCTGAAACGATGTATGCAAAGTGGTATGTCCTAACGGTTGTTCTATTGATGACCTGCGGTTTTATTTTCATGGCACCGCCGGGCTATGCCGAGTTTCTCGGTCCAGACGGCGACAACGACGATACGCTCAAGTATCGACCGGGTTATCTTTTGGTTTCTTTCAACCCCGGTACCGCCAAGCACCGGATCGATGACATTGTCGCCGCAGCCGGGGCTACCGTAGAACAGTATTACGACGAGGTCGATGCTTACTATCTCAAACTGTCTTCGGTATCGGTGTCCGAGTCCATCAACGCCTTTGCGGCTTACCAGGAGGTTGAATTTGCCGAACCCGACTATGCCGTGAAAATAGATGAGCAGATCGCCGCTGCAAAGAAATATCCCAACGACCCCTACTTCAAGAGCAAAAAGCTCTGGGGCATGCATAATGTGGGCCAGGTGATAAACGGGCAGAAGGGCAAAAAGGATGCCGATATAGACGCCCCCGAAGCCTGGAGGCGCAGAAACGGTACCGGTAGAAGCAGTGTCGTGGTTGCGGTGATCGATACGGGAGTCGACTATAATCATATGGACCTGAAAAAAAACATGTGGGTCAATAAAAAGGATCCCATCAACGGGAGAGACGACGATAAAAACGGATATGTGGATGACTACCGTGGATGGGATTTTTATAACAACGACAACAATCCCAAGGACGATCACTCCCATGGCACCCATTGCGCGGGCACCATCGGCGGCTACGGCAATAACAAGAAGGGCGTGGCCGGCGTGGCCTGGAGAGTCAAGCTGATGGCCTTGAAGTTTTTAAGCGCCACCGGCAGCGGCTATATCTCGGGCGCCATTGCTGCAGTCAACTATACCATCAAGATGAAGGCGCATATCTCCAATAATTCCTGGGGCGGCGGGGGGTATAGCGCCATCCTGAAAAAGGCCATTACCAAATACGGCGCAAAGGGCGGACTTTTTGTGGCCGCGGCCGGAAATTCGTACCGGGACAATGATACCGTCCCGCACTACCCGTCAAGCTACACTTGCTCGAACATACTTGCCGTGGCCGCCACCGATAACCGCGATACCAAGGCCTCTTTTTCCAATTGGGGCAAAAAAAGCGTGGATGTGGCCGCCCCGGGTGTGGATATCTTAAGCACGGAACCCGGCAACAGCTACGGTTACAAGAGTGGCACCTCCATGGCCACGCCCCACGTTTCCGGTGTGGCCGCGCTGGTGAAATCGCGGCACTGGAACTGGAAGCACGGCGCCATTGGAAACAGGATTAAGAAAACCGGGGATAAAAAGAGCAGTCTGACCAAGTTGATAAAATACGGCCGAAGGGTGAATGCCTATAAGGCCAACCGATAATCACCGGCTGAAGGGGGATTGTTCATCCATGGCAACATGGTAGGGTAACACGGCCGGGCAGCATGGACGCCGGTGTGTATGGGGATATGCACCGGCGGCACGCTGCTGTCTGATTGATCAATTGAAATGAACCGCCAAGACGCCAAGCACACCAGGAATAGCTAAAAGAGGATCACGAAAAGACAGGCCAACACCCCTTTGGTGAACAATCCCTAGACGCGAATTATTTATGGGATTGTTGGCCTGGCCAGGCCAACAATCCCATAAAGGCTTGACGATCTTCGCGTCTTAGCGGTTCAGCTTTTCAATGGGCAAACTGCATTCGTCATTGAAATTAAGAACGCATGCGTTAAGGAACAATCTGCCCATCCTCACCTTGACCCTCATCTTGGCCATCCTCATCTCCGGCGTCATCGTCATCACTCGTTTCCCCGTCCTGATCCTGGATATCTTCGGCGATATCGTCATCATTCATTTCCTTTATGTCCGCCAGGGTGAATCTGGCCGCTTCCCTGACCTCGGCGTTCTGATCATTCAGGGCCCGTGATACAAGCTCGGCAGCTTCTTCGCCGCCGATGTCGCTCAGCAGGCTGATGACGGCGATTCTGATATCCGGATGGCTGTCTTCCAGGTAAGGGACAAGCTCCATGGCCGTTTTTTCATCTCCAAAGTTTCCCAGAGCCTCGATGGCGCTGAGCCTGACAGACGCATCTTCCTCTTCCAGGGCCGTTTTCAAGACCTCAAGGCCACTGTCACCATCCATAAGGGCCAGGGCCTCGGCGGCCTCGTCCCTGACGATCTCGTTCCGGTCGGTGTACAGAAGCTCGGCCAGATAATCGACAGCGCCGGCATCTTCCGATTCGGTGAGCATATGGACGGCCTCCAGCCGGGCGTCCGGGTCCTCGCTGGTCAGCAGTTCGCGAACCTTGTTCAAGGATTCCCGGTCAACATCATCTTGCATCCCGCTTGCTCTAGGTCTGTTATAGCGCTTCCCGGTTGCCGGGTCACCGCCCAGGTTTCCGTAGAGCACGACTTTTTTTATGGTCATTGAGCCGGTATGGATCCTATCCGGCTGATAAAAGAAGGCCCGTCCGAAACCATGGGTCAGGCGCTTCAACACCGTTTCCACCTGAAGGTGTGACAGCTCGGTTGAAACGGTCGTATCCGCGGACGTTTTGAAAACGATTTTGACCTTGGTCTGCTTTTCGATCTCCCTGAAGACCCGTTTCAGGGACACATTCCTGGCTTTTACGGACAACCGGCCGTCCCTGTGGCGTATCACGGAGAGGCTGGCGTCCCCGTCCGTTTTAGCCTCCCCAGCCGTATCGCCGGTCGCGGTGAGCGCCACCGCCCAAAGAAGGGCAAACGCCCCTAAGAAGAATCGATTGCGTAAGATTTTCAACATGTTTTTGCCCCGGATTTCCGGAGGATATAAATCAAGACTCCTGGTAATTTAGCTAAAAATTATCCCGGTGTCCCGCCGCAGGCGGGTCGGGAACCGCCAATCTTGAACCCTGAATCCACCGCAGGCGGAAAACCTGAAACCAAATCTTTAAATCCATGTGCAAAAGCATGAATGGCCGCCGTAAACCAACCGGCATGCATTACGCTTTTTCCCGGGTTGTCCTTTTTCCAATACCAAACCGGAGGCCTTCAAGGTTGTTTTTTCAGGTCGATAATATCACTTTCGTGGCCTAAGAACAAGGCTGCGGTTGGGCGGTTTCAGAGCCACCGCTTTTGGATTTTGAGTCAGCAACAGCGCTCCGCGGCGATGCCTATCTCTTTTCAGCCGTCTGAAACTTGTGCTCAAGCATGCGTAAGCCTGAGCCGGGTCGAGGGATTAACTCTGTGAATTGGAAAATTATCTTTTTGATATAATCATCGATTTTATCAACCGGCTCTGGCTAACGCCTGGCAAAGCCCTGCAAACAGGTGAGCCGGCTGAAAAGAGATAGGCATCGCCGCTACCCTTTATTAGTCTCAAATGCGGTTACACTGTCCCGGGTTTGAAAACCGGGTTTCAAGGCCGGGTTTCAAGACTGGGTTTCAAGGATTTAAACCAACTCAATCTATAAAGGCTGGCTTTGGGATTGGATGTATGCTATAAATATGGCACCGGCAGGCGGGATAAGCGGGCCGGCAACATTGTTTCCGAGCATTGAGCGCATGGTACGCAATCCGGAGGGAAATATGGGGCGGTTGCTTGTTCTTTTCCTGGGGATGGCATTGACCCTGCTGCTGTCGCCGGACACGGCCTGCGCATCTCCCAAGATAAGCCCATGCGGACACCCGCCGGCTGCCGCTTCGCAACCCGTTGATTCTCATTTTACAGCGACAGGTGAAGCCCCCATGCCCTGGGAGCTGTTTCATCCCGCCCTTCTGCAAATAGAACCGCAAAAAAGCTACTATGTGTCCCCCAAGGGTGATGACGGGTTTGATGGCCTAACCCGAAAGACGGCCTTCGCCACCCTGAAACATGCCCTGACGGTGGTGCGTCCCGGGGATGAGATCCGTGTGCTCCCGGGAACCTATTCTGAATCCCTGATGCTGGTGAATGTCGGCGAACCCGGGGCGCGCATCACCATCCGCGGCATCGGCAAAACCCCCGTTTTTTCGGGACGGCGTTCAGATTCCATGGGGTTCTGGTGTGAGCACTGTGAGAACCTGACCCTGGAAAATTTAAGCTTTTGCAATTATACCGACGTGGGGGCCGGGGTTTATCGCAGCAAGCACATCACCATGAGGAACCTGAAGGTCCACCACAACGGCTTCGCCCCCCGGCTCAAGGGATGGGAGATCGAGGGCTACGGCATCCATATCGACTGTTCCCGGGACATCAGCATCCAAAACAGCCGGGTGTACAGAAACGGCCCCGACCCCAGGCCCCACGGGGTGCTGGGAACGGGCATCAACACCTTCGAGTGCACGGATTGTCTCATTCGGGGCAACCGGTCGTACCACAACATCGGCGGCGGCATCCTGGTCGAAGACGGCGTCAACGTGCGGGTAGAGAAAAACCGTGTCAAGTATAACTACCTGGATGCCACCGAGGATGAGAGGTGGGCCGGGGGCATATGGGTGGACGGCGGCCATGATGTGCTGGTGAAAGGCAACATCGTCCAAAAAAATATGGGACCCGGGGTTCAGATCAGTGATGAGGACCACCAGAAGCCCTATGGGTATGTTCTCCAGAACAATGTCATCACCCATAACAAGCACGGCATCTATATCTGGAATTTCAAGATCCGGGGTTTTCCCCCGGACAGGGTGCTGCGCAGGTTAAAGAATAAAATCCGCCGCAACACCGTCAGGAATGTATGGATCGTTCCTTAAGTAAAGATCCTGATCCAGAGGGCCAGGCTTTGGGCCGCCCCTCGAAGGGGCTTGAAGGTTGAAGGCTGAAGGAAAATTCTTTTGGCACTTTATTGGTGCACACCATTATGATG
>CAZWGD010000194.1:0-2835 GCA_964633235.1 uncultured Desulfobacteraceae bacterium
CATTTCTCCAACACCTGAATGCCCGGGGCATTCGTCCATTGACCCGTGAACCGCAAGAGGGCACCGGTGGATGCCGGGTGATTTTTTTAAACCCACGGGACTGCAACGGCGTTTTAGTTGAACTAAAGGAGCAGGACAATCATGCAAAATAAGCTACCCAAACGGCTGCCGCTGGATTTTCTGGTACAGGCGGCCGCACATCTTCCCGACGCGCCGGCTTTGAAAACCAAGGATGCGGAGCTGACCTACGGCCGGCTGCTGGAGCGTGTCCGGCGGGGAGTGGACTTTTTCAAGGGTCACGGCGTGGCCCATGGGAATAAAGTGGCCATTTACACGGATGATGAGCTGGAGATGATCGGCGCCCTTTTTTCATTATGGGCTATCGGGGCGGTCTGCATACCCATAAACATCACCCAAAAGCCGGGGCAGCTGGTACAGGTGGAATCCATCGCCGAACCGGATATGGGGTTTTATTCCCCGGATTACCCTCTTGAATTCGACCGCAACTATCCCTTCCATCCCCTTTTGGATGGGGATGGCGGTTTGGGGAGCATTCAGGCTCAAGCTCCCGGAGACGTCGGCATCATCATGTTCACGTCCGGCACTTCCGGCGTTCCCAAAGCGGTGCCCTTAACCAACTGGGCCATCGGACATAATGCCGCTGAAACCGCCCACCGCCTGGAACTGCAGCCTGACGACCGTCTCTTTATCAATACCCCGCCTTATACCACCAGCTCCATCATGCATATGCTGACGGTCTTGTCCGCGCAGGCCGCCATCGTCATCGAAAGAGGCCTTTTCCTAGGGTCCGGAATCGTGGATCAAATCCGAGACCACAACTGCACCGGATTCGGAGGTGTTCCGGTTCATTTTATGCGTCTATCCGCTGCCCTTGAAACACAGGAACCCCCGGACACCCTCCGTTTCTTAATGAACAGCGGCGATCACCTGCCGGTGTCGTTGATAAAAAAATTGCAGGTCCGGCTACCCCGCAGACGGATATATTGTGTATACGGACTCACGGAAGTGGCCGGACGCCTATGCATTTTATCGTCCGACATGCTAACCCTGAAAATAGGATCCGTGGGCCGCCCCCTGGCGGGAATGACCATCACCGTCAGAAACGAAAACGGAGAAACCCGCCCTCCTTTTGAACAGGGGGAGGTATTTGTGAAGGGGCCGTGCCTGATGGAGGGGTACTTGAAAAACCCGGAAAAAAATCGGGAAGTTATGAAACCTTACGGCTTTGCCACAGGGGATTACGGCTATTTGGACAAGGATGGATGTCTATTCTTACAGGGTCGTCGCGACGACATCGTCAAGGTCGGCGGCGAAAAGGTCAGCCTGAATTTGATCGAAGACGCCATCTACGGTGTGGAGGATTTTAAGGAATTTGTTTTGGCTAAAATCTATGACGAGCACATTGGAACGGTGCCATGCCTGTTTTATGTTCTCAGGGAGGGGAAGACTTTCAGCCGGCAGCGATTATTAAAGCACCTGAAGCCGATACTGCCGCCCACGCATTTGCCGGCGCGTTTTGTCGCTGTTGATCACCTCCCCCGAACCAGCTCGGGAAAAATCATCCGCTCCGCACTGCCGCCTCATGAATAGTCTCATATCGATTAAAAATGTCCCTCTAACCATATGGGCCATTGTTTGGTTCTTCATCATCGCTGCAGGCCTTGAATTGGTTGTTTCCTATGGCCTCATTTGGCGGTTTCCGGACCTGGAAAAATATCTTCTGCGAAAAAATAACGATCATTGGACCCATAGTGCTTTTGAAATAGAAAAGATACAAAATCATCGTGAAAATGACCAGGATAAGTTGCTTGTATTTATAGGGGGATCAGTTAGCCTGGAGGCCATTTCACAAGACCGAATCATAAGCAAGAAAATAAATCGCCTGACCGGAATGACTATTGGTTTTAAAAGCATCTGCACCAGCTATCAAACCTTTTCCGACAATGCGAAAATTGTAGAAGCACTCGGTGATTTCGGAGGGATCATACTCATCGGGATAGAGCCGGCCAACTTTAAGTCATGGCCTGAAAGACAACTTGTTCAACGGCTTAAATCAGGTCATTTGCATAAGAAATACTACTATCTTAGCGGCCCCGGAAGCATTAACGATATACTTGAAAAAAACGGCATGAAAGTGGGTGTTTATCATCGTATCAATTTGATAAGAACCGCACAGGTTTTTGGGGAAATTGTTAATAAACAAGTTCGCTATCTGATAAAGCACAGAGGCAAATGGAAACGAGTGCTCCATAAGAGGCATGCGGCAGGAGATGGGAAACCGGTCAGGGTTCGAAGAATCAAAACGGGTATCGATTCTTTTTGTCAAAGATTGCTCTGCTGGTACAACACCTACCATAAATTAAACCTCGAGTTACTTAAGGAGACCATCAGGATCGCTCACGCCAATGGCAATAAGGTGATCCTTGTGGATATGCCGAATTCCCCTGTTTTTGAAAAAATTATCTCAAAATTCAGCCCCCATTATGATATCATGATCCGCAAGGTGGTTAAAAAATTGGGGGTCGGCTACATTGACATGCGGCAGGCTGCCGAATGGGATCTTCAGGATTTCAAAGACTTCCATCACTTAAGAAGACCGGGACGCCAAAAACTCACCCGGGCCCTGGCCGTTAGTCTGGCGAAACACCCAAGCCTGATGGAGCCGTGAGATCCCGTAAAACCCAGCAGATGACCATGACTTGTTTTTCCGTCCCTCTTGCCTATAAAAAAAAGAGAGGTAATCACATGAACTTTGAAGCGTTTTGCCAGAACCGGCATCCACTTATTTTCGACGGTGCCATGGGTACCCAATTG
>CAZWGD010000194.1:2845-5204 GCA_964633235.1 uncultured Desulfobacteraceae bacterium
CATGAGATCTTACTTGATGGAGCAATGGGCACTCAATTGGCGGAACGCGGTTTGGATATGGGCGGTCAAAACAACCTCGTCCATCCCGAGCATGTTTTGGATATTCACAAGGCCTATGCCGGCAGCGGATGCCACCTCCTGATTACCAATACCCTGACCATGAACCGCACATATATCGAAACCCACAATCTTAATATCGATGTACGGGATGTGAATTCAGCAGGTGCCCGGTTGGCAAAGGAGGCCGCCGGTTCCCAAGGATATGTTATGGGTGACATCGGTTCTACCGGAAAGCTGCTCGAGCCCTACGGCGACTTTCCGGAATCAAAAGCCTTTGAAACTTTCCGGGAGCAGGCCGCGGTGCTGGCCGAAGGGGGGGTGGACGGATTTATCATCGAAACCATGATCGATTTACGGGAAGCGCTTTGCGCTTTGCGCGCCTGCAGGGAAGCGGCCCCATTGCCAGTCATTGTTTCCATGGCCTTCTCCAGCACTCAAAAAGACGGCGTGACCATCATGGGGAACACCGCCGCGGAATGCGCCCAATCCCTTAGCGCATCAGGGGCCCATGCCATAGGGACCAACTGCGGCGATGTGGACCCGTTTCAGATGGCCGACATCGTCGCCTGCCTTTCAAAGGCGATCGATCTTCCCATACTGGCCCAACCTAACGCCGGGATGCCCAAGCTGGTAAACGGCAGCACCACGTTTGATATGGCCCCGGATGTATTCTCCGAAGGCCTCATGGCGTGCATACGCTCCGGGGCCTCTTGGGTAGGCGGATGCTGTGGAACATCTCCGGCCCACATACGGGCGGTGGCCGAGGCCATTAATGACCGGTCAGGCACGGCTTGACTCAAAAGACCTCAAGGCTTGTCATACAGGTTGAAAACGACTGAGCTACATCTGGCGGTGGTTCAATTCACCCCGGTATTCGGTGAAAAAAGCCGCAATCTTTCCTTGATCCGGGAGCTTGTGGAGTCCGTGGCGGCGGACATATACGTGCTTCCGGAGCTTTGCACCACAGGCTATTTCTTCACTTCAAGGAAAGAGGCGGCGGCGGCGGCGGAACCGTTGCAGGGCCCTACCTGCAGCTTTTTCCGGGACTTGGCCGCACAACGGAATGCCGTTATTGTCGCCGGATTTGCGGAGGCCGATCAACAGCGTGTCTACAATGCCTGCCTTATCGCCCTTCCGGGCAGACGCCGACCGCATGTTTACCGCAAAACCCATCTGTTTTATAAGGAAAAGGATTGTTTTGACGACGGTAATACGGGTTTTTTTGTAATCAATGATCCTGAACGGGACGTCATCATCGGGCCCATGATCTGCTATGACTGGCGTTTTCCGGAAGCGGCCCGCATCCTGGCCCTAAACGGAGCCGACCTGATTGTGTGCCCATCCAACCTGGTTACGGATGCCTGGCTACAGGTAATGCCGGCCCGTGCCATTGAAAACAAGGTCTATTTGGCTGTATCGAACCGGGCGGGATCTGAGAAAAGGGGATCTGAGGAACTTGTATTCAAAGGCAACTCAGCTATTTACGGGTACAACGGTCATATTCTGAAAAAGGCCGGTCCCGTGGAAAACCAAATCCTGGTGGCGCCTATCGATCCTAAAAAAACCAGACATAAAGCCTTCAACCCCAAAAACGATGTGTTTGCCGATCGAAGGCCGCTCCACTACCATGCCCTGGTCACGCCAGGTAAAGGCCTTTGATTTTTTAGAGGCTGCTCTTTGTGCACACCCCCGAACCACGGGAGCAGGGATCGAATTCCCAACCACACCGCTTAAAAACCACAGGAGTTTTTACCATGCGATCCCTAAGCTGGAAAACGCACAACCCCTCGGGAGAACATCGCGTCATCATAACCAAACCACTTCCCGGTAAGCGCTGGCTCGACATCCTGAAAGCGGCCCGCTGCAGGGTGGAAATCAGTACCGGCAAAGAGACCCTGAAAACCCACGAGATCGTAGCCGCCATGGGAAGCCGGTGCCACGGCGCCATTGGACAGCTCACCGAACACTGGGGAGAAGAGCTGTTTTCCGCATTACGAAAGGCCGGCGGAAAAGTCTACAGTAACTATGCCGTAGGTGTTAACAATATCGATATTCCAGCCGCCACGCGTCATGGCATTCCAGTGGGCAATACGCCTGGGGTTCTGACGGAAACAACGGCCCAGATGGCCGTGGCCTTGACCTTCGCGGCGGCAAGACGGGTGGGTGAATCCGAACGCTTCCTGAGAAGCGGGGCGTATCAGGGGTGGCAGCCCACTCTTTTCCTGGGTAAACTTTTATGGCGCCGCACCTTGGGAGTCGTCGGTGCCGGCCGCATCGGCGCGGCCTATGCCCGTATGAT
>CAZWGD010000195.1:0-5181 GCA_964633235.1 uncultured Desulfobacteraceae bacterium
ATACACGTCAATGTATTTTCTTCCCATCAATAACCGGTGCAGATCTTTTCAACCCTGAACAGTGAACCGTGAACCCGTAGCGGAGCGTTCTCCCGCAATGAATACCTATCGACGCTATCTTTTTAGTATCCGCTGCCGATCAGTTCCCTCCTTATCGATCTCCGCAGTAATCGGATCCACTACCACCCCGTAATCGTCCCGTGCCTTTTGAACGCTCACATACTCATTAGCCACGTCTGCGGCAACCGCCGCCGGATCTCTCTCCAGTGGATCGCCGTATCCCCCCCCGCCCGCGCTGTAGAAGGTCACCACATCCCCCGGGTCGCAGAATGTCAATCCGCTGGGATCCCC
This sequence comes from uncultured Desulfobacteraceae bacterium, assembly GCA_964633235.1. Classification (GTDB taxonomy): domain Bacteria; phylum Desulfobacterota; class Desulfobacteria; order Desulfobacterales; family CAZWGD01; genus CAZWGD01. Next base: position 352 of record CAZWGD010000195.1, read on the forward strand.
GTCCTGGCCGTTTTTCAAAAAACGGGCTTTAGCGCCCGGCTTTCCGCCGAAAATTCCCTGGGGCGGATAGTGGTAGCGTCCGGCCTGAACGGCAATGGTGGCCGGGGTCGTTGGCGCAAAATCATCATCGGGCATACGCACCACCATACGGCGTCCCAGTCCGCCGCGCATGCGTCCCGGACCGGCTGAATCGCAAATCAGCTCACGGGCTTCGACGACAAGCGGGGTGTCGCTTTCAAAAATCTCCACCGGCGTATTGGCCCCGTTGGCCGGAAAAATGGCACAATGATGTCCGTCCATGCGCTCACTGGCCCCCAGCCCGCCCCCGCGTATGATCATGGTATGCCAGGGCTTGCCGTTGCGTCTTTTGCCGTAAAAAATATTGGTTTGGGCCGGTGTGCCGCCGCTGTCGGTGATGATGTTTTCAGGCACGGCGGCAGACAGGGCCCTAAACACCATCTCGGTCATAAAATGGCCCACCTGCATGCGTGCCGCCACGGCGGCCGGGAAGTGGCAATTGACCACCGTACCTTCGGGGGCGGTCATCTTCACGGGCCGTATGGCGCCCTCATTGATCGGAATATCCGGATCAAAGGCACTTTTTACAGCCATAAACACATAGGCGTAAGTAAAGTTGTACACCACATTGACCCCCCAGTCCACCTGGGGGCTTGTCCCATTGAAGTCTACCAGAATGTCGCTTCCCTCGACATTTACCGCCAGTTTGATATGGATGTCTCTCTTTTTTCCGGCCCCCTCGATAACGCCCTCAAAGGGATAGGTGCCGTCGGGTATTCTTTTAATCGCACGCCGCATGCTCTTTTCCGTGCGTTCGATAATCTCATCGGCCAGATCATCCAAAGTGTCCAGTCCTTCATCTTCCATCATCTCGACGATTTTTTGGGAGCAGACATAATTGGCGGCCACCTGGGATCTGATATCCCCAATGACCTCTTTGGGGGTACGCACGTTCCAGCGGATCAGGTCCAGCACCCCATCGTTTTGCATACCGGCATCGTAGAGCTTGAGCGGCGGGATGAACAACCCCTCCTCGTATACCTCCCGGTTGTCGGAGGAGACACGCCCCCCGATATCCGCATGGTGAAAAACACAGGCGGTGAAAGCTACCGGTTTGTCCTTATGAAATATAGGACTCAGTACGCACACATCGTTCAGATGGCCGGCCAGCAGCCAGGGATCGTTGACGATATAAACATCACCGGGTTTGTACTGGTCCATGGGAATGGAGCGAATCATCTTTTTCACTCCCAGGGCCATGGCACCGGCCTGCCCAGGGGTGCAAAAGGTCCCCTGGACCAGCTCCTGCCCCCGGCTGTCGGTAAACATGCAGGTGTAGTCATGGGCGTCCCGCAACAGGCTCGAAAAGGCCGTCCTGGCAACCGCGGCATCCGCCTCATCCACAATCGATATCAACCGGCGCCACAGGATTTCCAGAGTAATGGGATCGAAGTTTTGTGTCCTGGCTGTTGTGCTGTCTTTGTTGGTTGTCATATCTCAGTACCCTTTTTGGGAATGTGCCCCCATTATGAATGACAGTCTTGCAGGAAGTCGGACTAGTGGATGAACCTTAGCTGAAATCGATCCAGACAAAACCATACTCATCTACCACCCCTTTGGCATCCTCGCCGATAATGATGGTCGACTCGCGTTCCTCAATGATAGCCGGTCCAGCCAAAACCGCATCTTTCGCTAAGGCCGTACGATCATAAACCTTATAGGGGATATACTTCTTCTGGATCAGGGAAAAGGCGGGACGTTCTCCCTTTGAGGCATCTAGCGACCCGGTGGTTGCTGCGGCTGCGCACTTGGGAAGATCGAAGGGTTTATCGGGCAGACTGGCCCGCAGGTTGAAGGTCACGAACTCAACCGGTGTTTCAGGATAGGTCCTGCCGTAAATACGCTTGTACTCCCGGTCGAAAAGGGAGCGGATATCGCTTTTTTTCCACTTCTCAAAGGGTTTGCTATCGAGGGAGAGATCGGTTTCCGCCCCCTGGCCGACAAATCTCATCTGGAGGGTGCGTTCAAAGTGCACCCGGGTTTCTTTACCGGATACCTGGAGAATGGCCCGGCCCTCCTCTTCCAGGGATCTGAACAGCTTTTCGACGGCGCAAAAGTCAGCCTCCTCAAGGCTGACCCGATGGCTTCTGGAAAGGTCAAAGGCCACAGGCGCGGTAAAAAAACCCATGGCCGATCCCACGCCGGCCATGGGCGGCACCAGGATGCGGGGAGCACCGATTTTACGGGCCAACCCATAGGCATGTACCGGTCCGGCACCGCCGAAGGCGGAAACCGTGATCACCTTGGGGTTGCCCCCTTTTTCGGCGATGTGGGTTTTGGCCGCCGCGGCCATGGTTTCATTGATCAGATCATGGATTCCAAAGGCCGCTTCGGTTGTGGAAACCCCCAGGGAATCGGCGATCTTTTCGGCAATAGCCTTTTTCGCAGCGGATCTATCGAGGCGCATGGAGCCGCCCAGAAAGTAGTCTGGGTCAAGGTAGCCCAGCATCAGATCGGCATCGGTTACCGTGGGATTTTCTCCCCCCCGGCCGTAGCAGGCGGGTCCCGGATCGGCCCCCGCACTTTCCGGTCCCACCTGAAGCAGTCCCATATTGCTGATTCGGGCGATACTCCCCCCGCCGGCGCCGATCTCCATCAGGTCCACCACCGGTACTTGGATGGGCAGGCCGCTTCCTTTTTTAAAACGCTGTACCCGCCCCACTTCAAAGGTGGAGACCAGGCCGGCCTGCCCCTTTTGGATCAGGCAGGACTTGGCTGTGGTGCCGCCCATGTCAAAGCAGAACATGTCGGGAAGATCGAACATTTTGCTGAAATGCTGGGAGGCGATGACGGCGGCCGTAGGGCCCGACTCGATTATCCGCACCGGAAACTTGCGGGCCGTCTCCACGGAGGTGATCCCCCCGGATGACAGCATGATAAACAGTTTGCCCCCAAAACCCAGGTCGGTGAGCCGTTCTGAAAGCTTGTTCAGATAGACGGATGTAATCGGTTTGACATAGGCGTTGGTCACCGTGGTGGAGGTTCTTTCATACTCCCGGATCTGGGGCAGCACCTCATAGGAATAGGATCCGAAAAGATCGGGGGCGTACCGGTCGACGATTTTCCTGATCTCCATCTCATGGGCGGAATTCTCATATGCGTTGATCAGACAGACGGCCAGGGACTCAACTCCCATTTCCCTGAAGGCTTCAAGCACCCCTCTGACTTCATCGGGATCCACGGCCCGCAAAATGCGGCCGTCACTGGCAATGCGCTCCGACACCTCTTTACGAAGCTTGCGGGATACCAGGGGATCGGGATATTCCGAAAAGATATCATAGGCGTCGTAGCGGATTTCCCGGCCCAGTTCCAGGACATCCCGAAATCCCCGGGTGGTGATCAGGCCGGTAACCGCCCCCTTGCGCTCAATAATGGCATTTATCACCAGGGTGGTGCCGTGAATGACCTCTTCCGTTTGCGGCATAAATCCCGGCACGGCATCCATCAGCTGATGGATACCGGACGCCACTGCGTCAGAGGGGTCTGCCGGGGTTGTGAGGCATTTATTGGCGGTCAGCTCGCCGGTAGCACTATTTAAGAGCACAAAATCGGTAAATGTACCGCCGATGTCACACCCCAGGCGATAGACGGCCTGTTTCTTTTTTTCCTCATAAGCCTGATCAGTTTTCGGCATGCCCCCGCTCTCCGTTCCGTTAATGGCTCTCACCCAGATGAGACTGACAAAGCGCGATCTAAAAAATCAAGTGTCTGTTCTCCATTCACTTGAACCTTTCCCTACCGCGAAGCGGAGATCCCGTCTACGGGAACCCCCTGAAACATTGGCCCCCTGAACTTTTGAGCTTTTGAACCCCTTTTCAAAACAACGCCGGCTCCCGCCACTCTCCGAAAACATCCCGGAAAACACCGGCCATTTCGCCAACCGTGGCATAAGCGCGACAGCATTCCACCAGTACCGGCATGACATTCTCTCCCGCTTTTGCGGCCCGCTTAAGGGCTTTCAAACCATCCGAAACCGCACGGCTATTCCGCACCCGGCGCAGCTCATCGAGACGTTTGGTCTGTGTTTCGGCCCACGCCTCGTTATGCTCGTGGAGGGCCACATCGACGCCTTCCTCCTCGTTCCCATCTGTGTATATGTTGCGGCCGACCTTGATGAATTCGCCATTTTGCAGGCCCCGCTCATATTCATAGGCCTGAAGGGCTAGCTTTCGCTGGATATAGCCCTCGGATACGGCTTTCACCATGCCGCCCATCCTCTGAACATCCTGCATCTCCTCTTCGATCTTCTTTTCCATCTGCTTGGTGATGGTCTCGATGAAATAGGAGCCGGACAGGGGATCGACCGTATCCCGCAAGCCTACTTCATCCATCAAAAGCTCCAGGGTGCGCAGGGATAAAAGGGCCGATCTGGGGGTGGGGATGGTGTAGGCCTCGTCAAAGGAGCAAAGGGCCGTTGTCTGGGCGCCGCTCAAGGATGCGCCCAGGGCGTAATAGGCTCCGCGCATGATATTGTTTTCAGGCTGTTCCTTGGTCAATCCGCTGCCGCCGCCCCCGAAGAGGCCGCGCAAAAAGAGCTTCTTTTTTTCCTGCACCCCGTACTCTTCTTTGAGCATCCTGGCCCACAGCTTGCGTGCGGCCCGAAATTTGGCGATCTGCTCCCAAAGGTTTCCATAGACGTTCAAGTTAAAGGAGAAGCGTCCCACAAATTGATCCGGGGCAATCCCACGGCTGGTGACATCTTCAATGTAAGCCTTGGCAATCTCGAAAGCATAGGCGATTTCCTGGGCCGGT
>CAZWGD010000196.1:0-5146 GCA_964633235.1 uncultured Desulfobacteraceae bacterium
ATGGATAAGCCCGTCCATCCAGTTTCTTTCCTGGATGGAAAATCCCGGGTTGTTTTCATTGGCCTTGGGGTTGGCCAGATCGATGGCTTTATGGGCCACGTTGAAATCGCCGCAGATCAGCGTGGTTTTCTTTTGCGCCAGGGGGGTTGCATATTCCAGCAGGGCGTTGTTGAAGGCCAGTTTGAAGGCGAGCCGTTTAAGCCCGGGCTGGGCATTGGGGAAATAGACATTCACCAGAAAAAAATCGGCGAATTCCAGGGTGAGGACGCGTCCCTCGTCGTCAAACTGGGGCACTCCGATGCCGGTGGTGACCTGCAGGGGCTCGCGACGGGTGTACACGGCCACCCCTGAATAGCCCTTTTTTTTGGCGTCGCAGAAAAAGCCCCTATAGCCGTCCATATTCCTGAGCCTGTCCGAGAGTTGCTCGTTCTGAATGCGGGTTTCCTGTACGGCGAAGATATCCGCCCCCGAAGCGGTGACGACATCAGCGAAGCCCTTTTTATCGACCGCTCGCAGCCCGTTGACATTCCAGGAGATCAGTCTCGTGATCCCCTGACGGCCGCTTTGCACCCCACCTTTTACCTGGCGCGGGGTGACGTTGATTTTGGGGCAGTCCGGCTCAAATGAGCACAGGTCGCACTGGGGGCCCACGGGTTTGCAGCGTTCCTGTCCGAAAGCCACCAGGATCGAATTAAGCGTTTTCCAGTACTCGAGGGGAACGGTTTTTCGCAGGGCCATCTCCGTGGCCTCGGGACTTTTGGTATTCACGAATCCCCAGATATTCATGATGCGATGCACATGGGTGTCCACGCAGATGGCCGGTTTGCCAAAAGCTACGGATAGGACCAGGTTGGCCGTCTTGCGGCCCACACCGGGCAGTTTCAACAGGCCTTCCAGTGTGTCCGGCACCTTGCCACCATAGGCTTTGAGGGCCTCCGGCAGGCGATGCAGGAACCCGGCCTTGTTTCTGTAAAAACCGACCGGTTTGATCAAGCGGCGGATTTCATGCTCTTCCAGGCTGGCCAGTGTGTCCACCTCGGGTGCCCGCTTGAACAGTCTGCGGGAGGCCTGGGCTGTGACCTCATCCCTGGTTCTGGCCGAAAGAATGGTGGCCACCAGCACCCTGAAGGGATCCCGCGTCTGCACGGCAATCAAATCGACAATGGGGGTGTGGTAGGTGGCCACTTCCTGCTTCAGGGCCGTTAAAAAGGATTCGATCTTCATGGTGTTTGACTCCGCTTTTGATTTCGATCCCGAGCATCGGCGGAAGTATCCAGTCCGGGTTTCGCGGACAACCATATAGCGTTGGCTTCCACCGGATCATGGTATTTCCAGAGTCCCTTGACCAGGATCTTGGGTGCCAGCCGGGTTTCATCCCGGCCGCAGCGCATCAGACGCTCCATGGTCATGACCCATCCCCTCAAGAATCCATAGCGGGTTATGGCCTGCCGGCTGTAATCGGAACATGACGGCCACATGGCGCAAGACCCCCGCCGCACCGCCCTCATGTGGTTCAACGGGCCGGTATAGATGTCGACCAGCTCCTGATAGAGCCCTATACCGGCTCCGTGTTCCTCAATGGCGGTGTGATGTCCAGTATGCGCACATGCAAGCACAACAAGGGTGCAGAAGAGCATGACGGGAATCATTTTTATAGTGGCTTTGGTCTTGGGCATTTAAGCGTTTTTGGGCTGTGCAAGGCGCTTTTATGACGTGCCATGGCGGCGCGAGAAGATGCGTTCCCACAGCAGGGACAGAAAAAAAACACTACCGGCAACCATGATAATGGCGGCTCCAGAGGTCAGGTTGAACCTGTAGGAAAGCCAAAGGCCGAGAATGGTAAAAAATATACCCAGTAGGCTTGAACCGACCATCATTTGGGCCATGGAGCGTGCATGGCGTTCGACGATGAAGGGCGGTATGGTCAGCAGGGCAATCACCAGGATCAGGCCCACTACTTGGATCATCATGACAATGGTCACCGCCAGCAGGGCAATTAGCGCCAGATACAGTGTTTTTACCGGTACGCCCCGAATGCGCGCGAATTCCTCGTCGTAGGATAGGGCCAGCAGATCCGGGTAATAAAAAGCCACCAGGACGGAGATCAAAACCCCCACGATGAGCATGATCCAGAGGTCCATACGGGGGACCGTCAGGATACTGCCGAACAGATAGCTCATCAGGTCGACATTATAACCCGGGGTCAGGTCGATCAAGATGATGCCCAGGGCCATGCCTACGGCCCAAATGACCCCGATAATCGTATCGGCGCGATGCTTGAAGTCCAGGCTGACCAGCGCCATGACCATGGCGGCCACCAGGGAAAAGCCGATGGCCCCCGGCAAATACGGCCAACCAAAATAGAGAGACATACCAATGCCGCCATAAGCGGCGTGCGCAATACCTCCCGAAAGAAACACGATGCGGTTTACCACCACCAAGGTTCCCATGATACCGCAGATGATGCTGGCCAGCAAGCCGGCCGCCAACGCGTTGCGCATGAATTCGAATTGCAGGGTTTCGATCATATTACTGTTTGTAATGGTCCTTCAATACCCGGTGCGGCAGGCCATGGGCCACCAACTCCACAGGACAGGTCTCTTCCTGGGTACAGGGGTACATGGCTTCCAGCATGTCCCCGGTAATTTCCGCCTGGGCGTGATAGTGCAGATACCGGTTTACACAGGCCACTGATTTGACATACCGGGATATCGCCAGTAGATCGTGGCTGACCACCAAGATCGTGATATGCCGGTTCAGCTCTCTAAGGAGCTTGTAAAAATCGGCCTGGCCCTTGGAATCGATACCGGTGGTGGGTTCGTCCAACAGCAGCAATTTTGGGTTCGTGACCAGGGCCCTGGCGATAAACACCCGCTGGCGTTGGCCACCGGAGAGTTCACCGATTCTTTCCCGCGCATAAGCGGCAATGTCCAGCCGCTCCAGAGCTGCCAAGGCCTCCCGGCGCTGGGCGGCGGATTTCCTGCCCCAGGGCTTTCCGGATTCGAGCTTGCCCATTAAAACCACATCCATGGCGGAAATGGGGAAGCTGTGGTTCATGTTTACATTCTGGGGTACATACCCGATGTTGGATGCCGCTCTTTGAGGCGGTTGTCCCAGAAGCCGGATATCACCGCGGTCAGGCTTAATCAAACCCAGGATCAATTTCAGCAGGGTGGTTTTTCCGCCGCCGTTAGGGCCGATCATGGCAATGAAATCTCCTTGGGGAATGTCCAGATTGACATCCTCAAGCACTGGTCGCCGGTTATAGGCAAAGGAGACCCCGGAGATTTGGACAATGGGTGTGTCCACTTTCACGCCTTTATCTCTTTCGGTCATTCATTGTTACCGTATCATCAGATGTATTGTGCGCTGTTCCAAAATTCTGCCGATGGCTGCGAATATATTGCATTCGGATGGATTTTGCAATCCGTTTACCCAACCGCATTTGGATTTTGAGCCGGGACCTAGGTTTAGCAGGGGGGGTTTAGCAGGGAGGACATGTCTCTTTTCGGCCGAGACAGGCGTTGAGCGCAGGCGGCAATCAAGGATTGACTATTAATTGAAGATAGCATATTCTAGAAGGTTATGGTTCCTTAGAAAATAATTTTGGTGAAAGTGAGGCTTGCAACCATGCCTGAAACAGCAGAGCGACTGAACGGTTTCACAGAATCCGTTATTCGGGAGATGACCCGCGTTGCCAACCGATTCGATGCCATCAATCTGTCCCAGGGTTTTCCGGACATCGATCCGCCGCCGGAGGTGCTGGAGGCCGCCCACCGGGCCATCTCGGGGCCTTATCATCAATATGCCATTACCTGGGGCGCCCCCAATTTCAGACAGGCCCTGGCAAAAAAACAGAGCCGTTATATGGGGTTAGACCTGGATGCCGATGATCATATCGTGGTGACCTGTGGTGCTACTGAAGCGATGATGGTGGCCATGATGACGGTCTGCAACCCCGGCGATAAGGTGATTGTCTTTTCACCGTTTTATGAAAACTACGGTGCGGACACGGTTCTTTCCGGCGCACATCCGATTTACGTTCCCCTGCATCCACCGGATTTTTCATTTGACCCTCGTGAATTGCGGGCGGCATTTGCCCAGGGGGTCAAGGCCCTGGTACTGTGCAATCCCGCCAACCCTTCCGGCAAAGTGTTCTCCCTGGAAGAGCTGACCACCATCGCCGAGCTTGCCTGTGAGTTCAACACCTTCGTGATTACCGACGAGGTCTACGAGCATATTATTTATACCCCCCACCAACACGTATATATAGCCTCGTTACCGGACATGTTCGCACGGACGTTATCGGTCAGCTCCCTGTCTAAGACCTATTCCATGACCGGATGGCGGCTCGGGTATGTGATTGCCGCTCAACCGGTAATTGCCGCCGCCAGAAAGGTCCATGATTTCCTGACTGTGGGTGCTGCGGCCCCCCTGCAGGAGGCCGCGGTAACCGCCCTCGGCCTGCCGGATAAATACTACCGGGAACTCCAGGAAGCCTATACCCATAAACGCGACCTGTTTTGCGGATACCTGGATGATGCCGATCTTAGTTACATCAGTCCCCAGGGGGCTTATTACGTGCTTGTGGATATCAGTGAGTTCAACACTGGCGACGATACCGCCTTTTGCCGCTACCTGGCCAGAGATATCGGCGTGGCGGCCGTACCCGGATCTAGCTTTTTCAGGGAACCGGTCAAACATTTGATCCGGCTGCACTTCGCCAAAAATGATGAGGTGTTGATCGAGGCCGGTCGCCGGTTGGCTCACCTAAAAACGTGACAGCCGAGGGTTGGCCGCGGGACCTTCCAAACTGCAATGATTCTGCATATTGACATGGACGCCTTCTTTGCTTCCGTGGAGATGCTGGACAATCCCGACCTGAAGGGCAGATGCCTGGTCGTCGGTGGACACTCCGCAAGAGGCGTGGTGGCTGCGGCCAGCTATGAAGCCAGAAAATACGGTATCCATTCGGCCATGCCCATATTTCAAGCCCGCCTAAAATGCGCCGATTTGGTGATTGTCCCTCCCCGCCGGAGACGTTATGCCGAAGTGTCCAAACGCGTCATGGCGACCCTCCTATCGGTGTCCCCCCTGGTGGAACAGGTTTCCATCGATGAGGCTTATGTGGATATTTCGGGATGCC
>CAZWGD010000197.1:0-5062 GCA_964633235.1 uncultured Desulfobacteraceae bacterium
GTCTCCTGTATTACGTGGGGTACTGCAGCGATAGGGTTGATGTTTCTAAAAGTGAAAAAGAGAGGGAAAAGTACAGGGGAATCGTCGATGTACTGATTCCTATTTCCAAAGGATATGTCACGGATCGAGCCTTTGAGATTTGCAGCCTCGGGATTCAGGTTTTCGGCGGATATGGCTATATTAAGGAGTACCCCCAGGAGCAACTGCTCAGGGATTGCCGTATCACCATGATTTATGAAGGGACCAACGGCATTCAGGCCATGGACCTTTTGGGAAGAAAATTGGGCATGGAACAGGGAAAACCGGTCATGGATCTGCTCGCAGAAATGAAACGCACCGTTTCCAGGGCCAACAATTTAAGTGCCGTGAAGGACCTGGCCGCCCAAGTGGAGACCTGCGTCAACAAGTTGGCAGAGGTGGGGATGCACATGGGAATTACGGCCATGTCGCCCAGAATGATGAGCGCCTTTTCATTCGCCAGTCCGTTTTTAGAGGTCACCGGGGATGTGGTCATAGCATGGATGCTGCTATGGCGGGCTGTAGTAGCCGCTGAAAAGCTGAAAAAGGGTGCCCGAAAAAAAGATGCCAATTTCTACGAAGGTCAGCTAAAGTCGGCCGAATATTTCACCACCTGCATACTTCCCATCACTATAGGAAAAATGAATGCTATTTTAAATAACAACGGGGCCGCCGTGGAGATTAAGGAAGATTCATTCGGCGGCAAATAAAACCGCCGACGCTGGAAATTTTCTGTTTCGGCTCACACCCCAGAGCAGTCGCAGCCAAGACTCACGTCAGGCCCCGGTCGGAAGTGAGCCGCTTACCAGTTGGAGACAAGGAGAGCATATGGACGGGGATATCCACACCATCGATCAGGCCGATGAGGCCATGCTGCTGCAGCTGATCATGGACGCTTTTCACCGCATCATCGTACACTACGGTCAGTGGTATGCCCAGGTGGAACATCAGTTGGGTATGGAGAAGGCCCTTGAAATCGAAACCGATGTGTGGAGCGCAAGTCTGCGAAACCAGCTCAACCGAGTGGGGAAAACCATCGGATTTTCAGCAGAGGAAGGGGTGCCGGAACCATTGACCGCCCTGCCGCGCAAAACCCTTTTAACACTGCTGAAAAATCTCTCCGTCAACTGGTTGGCCAATGACGGTATATGGTTCCAGGGCGTGGAAACCCGGTATACCATAGCCGATGCCAAAAGATGCAACGATACCTGCTGGTCACGCTTCTCACCCTTTGAGGCAAAACGTATAAAAACGCTGCTCAATTTGCCTGAATCGGGGGGCATACCAGCCCTCAAAAAGGCCTTGGGATTCCGCCTATACGCCTTGGTCAATGAACAATCCATTGAAGATGTTGATCAGCATACCATTATCTTTTATATGAACAACTGCCGGGTTCAGGCTGCACGCCGGCGCAAGGGACTCACCGATTATCCCTGCAAATCGGGTGGCATGGTGGAATACCGGTCATTCGCAGAAGCCATAGACTCGCGGCTGCAGACTGAATGCATCGGTTGCCCGCCGGACCCACATCCTGAGGCATGGTTTTGTGCCTGGAAATTTTCGATGAACGGCGCCTAACGGCCCGCTTTCATTCCCCCGGTCGGTCATCCTATCCGTATGGTTCAATCACAGATTGATGTACTCGGCGGATTTATGTACATGAAGGTCACGCCATGATCGGAGGCCGCGGTAGTGTCGTCAACCCAACCGCACCCCATATCCTGCTGGTAAACCCCTGGATTCACGATTTTGCCGCCTACGATTTTTGGGCTCAACCCTTGGGACTCCTGTACTTGGCCGCCATGTTGCGGACCGCCGGCTTTAACATCTCGTATGTAGACTGCCTGGACCGGTTTCATCCCAAGGCCCCGCCCCAGAATCCGCATTCGAGGTGGGGCCGGGGCCCCTATTTGAAGACTCCGCTCCCTCCGCCTGACGGTCTCGAAGATATACCCCGCCGCTATAGCCGCTATGGTATCCGGCCTGAATGGTTCACTGCGGATTTGCGCGCCCTCCCTCATCCGGACCTGGTGCTGGTAACATCCATGATGACGTATTGGTACCCGGGTGTCAGGGAGACCACCCGCCGAATCCATGCGGTTTTTCCCGATACGCCGATATGGTTGGGGGGGATTTATGCCTCCCTGTGTCCCGGTCATGCCAAAGCCGTCAGCGGTGTCGATCGGGTGCTTCCCGGCCCGGGTGAAAACTGTGTTTTACAAGCCGTTTCCAAACATACGGGGTTTTCCCCGATAACAAACTTTTCCCCATCCGATCCCAATACCTGGCCTCTGCCCGCGCTGGACCACTTGCACCGGCCGGCTTATGTCCCCCTATTGACGGCCGTGGGGTGTCCATACAACTGCTCCTATTGCGCGGTTTCAGCGCTAAACCTGAAGTTCCGGCGGCGGCTTCCCGAATCAGTGCTGGCGGAAATATCGCACTGGCGCCACCGGTACGGCGTTAGGGACTTCGCCCTCTATGATGATGCCTTTCTGGTTGATGCCCCGGAGCATGCCATCCCCATCCTGCAGGGAATCATCGCCGCAAAGCTTGGCGCGCGTTTCCATACGCCTAACGCGCTCCATCTCCGGAATGTCACGGATGATATTGCACAACTGTTATTTAGGGCCGGCTTCACCACCATCCGCCTGGGGTTGGAAACGCTGGAATTTGACCAGCGCAACAAATTGGATCGCAAGGTTACCCAGGAAGAATTTATTCACGCTGTGGCATGTCTGAAGCGGGCGGGGTTCAGCAGACAACAGGTGGGGGCGTACTTGCTGGTAGGACTGCCCGGTCAATCTCTGGTTGCGGTGGAAGAATCTATCACTGTCGTTAAAAAGGCTGGAATCACACCGATTCCGGCTTATTTTACCCCCATTCCCCAAACCGGCTTATGGCCGATTGCCGTTGAGGCCTCCCGCTACGATTTGGAATCGGATCCCGTATTCACCAATAATGCGATCTTTCCCTGCTGGCCGGAAGGTTTTTCCTGGGAGGTACTAGGCCGGTTGCGTCGGCTGGTTGAGGCATGAGAGGCGCTTAAAACGCCTGGTCATCGGCTGCGATTATCGCATATACCTCTTCGTGGTTTGAGGCTTCCAGGAGCTTATCTTTAAACAAGTCATTTTTTAATATTTTGGAGATACGGGCAAGCAGCCTGAGGTGAAGATCGGTGGCATTTTCCGGTGAAAGCAGCAGGAAAAAAATATGCGTGGGGCGTCCGTCCAAGGAATCAAAATCCACACCTTCATGGCTGAGGCCGAAGCCCATCACCAGAGAGTCCAGCGTTTTCAGCTTTCCGTGGGGGATACCGACGCCGCCCCCTATCCCCGTGCTGCCCAGGCGCTCTCTCTCCATTAATACCCTGACAAGCGCGGCATGATCGACCCCTGTATAAGTGACTACCGGGGCGATGAGTTCTTCAATCACACCCTGTTTGTCCGTCGATTTCAGGCTGTATAAGATCGACTCTTTTTGAAGATAATCCAGAATTTTCATGGGCAAATAATAAAACGGGCTTTCACGGTGGGGTTGAACTCATCGGGGTTGAATCAAGCCGTAGTCTCCGTCTTTGCGTCGGTATAAAACGTTTACCGTATCTGATCTGGAATTTGTGAATACGAGAAAATTGTGATTCACCAGATCCATTTGCATGATGGCCTCTTCAACATCCATAGGCTTGTAGTCGATATGTTTTACCCTTACTTGCCGGGCCTCACTATCTTCCCGCTCATCCGCATCTATATCCGGAAAGCCGTCCGCCGACGGTCGGGTTCGGACGCGGCGTTTGCGTATTTTTTCCCGATTTTTTTTTATTTGAATCTCAATCTTATCAAGAACCATGTCAATCGCTGAATACATGTCACCGGTTTCTTCTTTACCGATTATATTGAGCCGATCTCCATTGATATTGATCTCTGCGATGTGCCGAAATTTCTCAACGGAAAGCATCACATTTGCCTCGGCAGGGTTATCCAGGTACCGGTCAAAACGATCGAGTTTGTTGCTGACATATGCATTTAGCGTATCGGAAGGGTCAATATTCTTAAATGTCACCGATGTTTGCATTTGGACCTCCCATTCGGTATTGCTTCAGATTATACTAAACGAATCACGTTTATTTTTCTGTTGGTTTTTTCTCTTGGACCCGCCAGAGCCAAATTGCCCCGTCCGCTTAAAACACCTTTCGTTTGCTCGAGGGCAGGATCTTCATCGTTTCTCTGTATTTTGCCACTGTTCTGCGGGCGATGTTGATATTCGACGCTTTAAGTATTTTTTCAATTTTTTTGTCGCTTCGGGGTTTACGACTGTCTTCGGACTCAATGATCTGTCGGATCTTCTCTTTCACACATGCAGAGGATATGCACCCGCCGACGACCTGATTAATAGAACTGTTGAAAAAAAATTTCAATTCAAAAATCCCCTGAGGGGTGTGCACATATTTATTCGAGGTCACACGGCTGATCGTGGATTCATGCATGCCGATATCCTGAGCCACATCCTTTAGCACCATGGGCTTCAAACGGGAAATCCCTTTCTCGAAAAAATCATACTGGAACTTCAGAATACTCTCCATGACCCTGTAAATTGTCTTCTGGCGCTGGTGTATGCTGCGCACCAGCCATGCGGCCGACCGCATTTTTTCTTGGATATATTCCCTCTCCTTGGGGGTCAACTTAATGGATTCAGCCATCTTTTGTTTATAGAATTTGCTCACCCTAAGCATGGGCATACCGCTGTCGTTCAACAAAATGACGTATTTCCCCTCCAGCTTGTAAAGGTATATGTCGGGAATGATGTACTGGGGTGTTTCTTCCGAGTATTGGCGTCCCGGCCGGGGTTCCAAACCCCTGATAACCTCCACGGCTGCAATGATATCTTCTCTTTTGGCGCTTAAGTTCCGGCATAGGGCCTTGATATTTTTATTTTCGATATGGTTGAGATGATGCCGGATCAGATCGGTGACGAGCGTATCGTCTATGCCCAGGTGCTTGGCTTGGATCAAGAGGCACTCGCTGATATCTCTGGCGCAAACGCC
>CAZWGD010000198.1:0-1496 GCA_964633235.1 uncultured Desulfobacteraceae bacterium
GCAATTTGGACGGCGGGTTGCTGTTTGGTATCCTTGTTACCGTTTTCAACGGGGATTCAAAGGCTTCCGTCCAGATTTCCCACTTTCATACCAATATCGTATTAATCACCAAGGATGACAAAATCGTCTATCAGAACCAGGAGTGTGACGAAATCGGCAATTCACGGGCCACTGATTATTCGATTGTGAAAGTGAAAGATATTTTGATTTTTGCCGAATCTGTCAACCTTGCCGAAGTCAGGGATTTGCTGCAACGTCAGATTGCCTGTAACACGGCGATTGCCAAAGAGGGATTGAAGGGAAACTGGGGGGCCAATATCGGTTCCGTTCTGCTGGAGACGTGGGGTGATGATATCAAGACCAGGGCCAAAGCCATGGCTGCCGCCGGGGCGGATGCCCGAATGAGCGGGTGTGAACTTCCCGTAGTGATCGTTTCCGGCAGCGGCAATCAGGGGATTACCGCATCGGTTCCCGTTATCGAATATGCCCAAGAGCTAAGTGCAGATAGGGAGACTTTGCTCCGTGCGCTGATTGTTTCCAATCTGATTACCGTACACCAGAAAACCGGCATTGGCAGACTGTCAGCATATTGTGGGGCGGTCAGCGCCGGAGTCGGTGCCGGTGCTGGAATTACCTGGCTGCATGGAGGACGTTTCAAGGAGGTCGCCCATACCATCGTCAATGCCCTTGCCACGGTATCGGGCATCATCTGTGACGGTGCCAAGCCTTCATGTGCCGCCAAGATTGCCGCGTCGGTGGACGCCGGAATTTTGGGTTTTCATATGTACCAACGGGGACAGCAGTTTTATGGTGGAGATGGAATTGTAACCAAGGGAGTGGAAAACACCATTATGAACATTGGCAGGTTGGGCCGTGACGGAATGCGTGAAACTGACAAAGAGATCATCCGCATTATGCTGGAACAGTGATCTTGATCCATCGTCTGA
The DNA here is from genome assembly GCA_964633235.1 of uncultured Desulfobacteraceae bacterium. Lineage (GTDB taxonomy): Bacteria > Desulfobacterota > Desulfobacteria > Desulfobacterales > CAZWGD01 > CAZWGD01. The sequence goes on from CAZWGD010000198.1 coordinate 948, forward strand.
AAATGGGACGCTATGCTGGGCGAGTCCCTAAAATCCCATCTCAATTCGATATTGATTCCAGAGCAGTTCCCCGCCTTCCTTGAGATTAACGGTTCCGGCCCTGCTGATAACGGCTTGTCCCTCATCGCTTAGGGCAAAGTCGATAAACTTTTTAGCCAGGCCCTGCGGTTCACCTTTGGTAAAGAGATAAAGCGGACGGTAAAGGGAGGGATATGTGCCGGCCGTAATGTTTTCTTTGGAGGGGTAAATGCCGTCCAAGGTCAACATTTTGACCTTTCTTCTTTTAGCGCTGGAAACACCGCTCAAACCGATGCCCCACAGACCGAAATCGTTTTCAATGGCCGATTCCAACGGCCCCGTGGATTTAAAGCGTTTGGATGATGCGAATTCCTGGTCCCTGTCAAAAAAGATCAGCATGCGGGCCATATGGCCCACACCGGACAATTTGCCCTCCCGGGCGAAGAATTCAATGGGTGTGCCCGGGATGCCGCCCAGGACCCCCCAATCGGTGATTTGTCCGTATGCCACCCCCGCCAACTGGTCGAAGGT
>CAZWGD010000198.1:1506-5059 GCA_964633235.1 uncultured Desulfobacteraceae bacterium
AATTGAGTTCACGGGATTATTGCGATGCACGATGGCCACAAGGGCGTCCCAAGCCACGTGATGTCTGGTGGCACCCTTTTCTTCCTTGAAATCCAGCTCCGGACGGCAGCTGCCGCCCACATCGGTAATACCGGCGACCGCGTTTCTGATCCCCAGCATGGCCCCGCCGCCCTTGATATCAACGGCGATATCGTACTTCTTTGTGAAGGCCTCGGCCAGTTCCGTCATAAAGGCGGTTTTCACGATACCGCATCCCGAGTATTTCAGCGTTTCCGCTGAAACAGGGGTAAGCATGCCAATACCAGTCAACCAGGCACACCCCAATAGCAAGCCGGACAGGATAGACAATCTGGAAATACGCGGTTTTTTCAACACGATCATGATCTCACCCCGGAATTGACGAGCTTTTATCTACGCCTTCGCAACCTTTCGATGGAGAGGCGGATGCTGTCCTGCATTCGATCGATCGCCTCGCCTAGCTTCCCGATCTCGTCGCTGGTGCCAATTTTTATCTCGGCATCCATATCGCCGACACTGATACGCTCGGCCAGATCAGTCAGGGTTTGAATACGCCCGGTGATGCGGTGGGCATAGAAAAAGACGGTAACGGCCATTAATAGCAGCATCGTCCCGATGGTGGCCAGGATGGTGTTTCGGGTTACCTGGGTGTTTTTAACAGCCCTGCGTTCGACCTTTTTGATGGGCCGAATGAATTCATCCAGGTAGACCGTGGCGGCAACGCCGTATTTAGTGCCTTCCAGGGGGGTCACGAACATGAATTTTTCCCTCAGGGCGCCGTCCGGATCCTGCCACAGGTAGTATCCCGAATTCTCAACGTTATTGCCCTTTTCGATTTCCTCGACAATTTTGACAAATCGGTTGAACTCTTTACCCAGAGGATCCCGCATTATGGGGAGCAGAGGTTTTCCGAGGATTCGCCGGTTGGGGTGGGTCCAGGTAGTGAAGGGACCCGCAGAGTATAGCGCCGTGTAGCCGGTCAACCCCACTTGCTGAACAGACATCTTTCGAAAATCCGGATCATTTATAAATTCCTTTTCGGATAATTCCGGATGGGTTAAAAGGTACTGTTTGCATTGATCGGCCACCAATCTGGCAATCTCTCTGATATTGTCCTCTCCCATTTTGGTAACCACTGCGGTCGACTCACTGGTCAGGGTATCCGCAAAGTTTTTCATCTGCATCAAATAGTAAGCCCCGGCCATCCCGAACAGGGCCATTGGCACCACCAAAAACAAGAACATCATTTTAATTCGCAGTCCCATGCCCTTTCGGCTGGGGGGTTCAACCACCGCAGCCGGCAATGACGGCGGCGGCAAATCCCCTTCCGGTAACTGCCTAACCGCATCCGGCTCCAGGAAGTCGTCCGGAGGTATTTTTGACCCGGTTGTATCGTCGAACGCTTCCTCGGAATCGGGTAGGAGAACCGATTGAAAGTCCGATATCTCTACCGCATCCGCATGATCTGCTAGTACATCCGCCCGGGTGATGGTGATAACGTGCGAACATGATCGACACTTGAAGCTGACCTTATCTTTTTTCAGGGTGCCCTTTGTCCGGTACTTTTTTCCACATTCCTCGCAGATAAGAATCATGATTTCACTCCATAGGGTGGTCGTTGAGCTGCCATTGCAGTGTCCGACCGGATGCCTCCGGCTCGCCAATATCGGTCTCGCCGTGACCTCCAAATGATGTTGTGATTTGGTTCAGCCGTTATTTACTGTTACTTTCCCAGGATCATATTACGTACATCGTTTAAGGCTTGAGGGTCCGGCAACACGAATCGCGTCAGCTGAGCTGCACCTAATACCCGGCCGCCCACAGGTAAATCCAGCAAGGCCGCCTGAATGCGTGAGGCCACCCGGCCAGACACGCTTCTGTGAGCGGAAAACACCCAGTTGGGAAGCCAGCTTGTTTCAGCCAACAGCTTGATTTTGCCGGGATCGATCACCTTATCCACACGGTGCAGGGCCGATTCTCTGATAAAACCTGCATCCGATTTTTTGGAAAAAACATCGAAGATGACATTTTCCTGTTTATTGTCCACGGCTTCACTGGCGATCATGTCCCTCTCAACGCTGATGCCGTTTTTCGACAGAAAGTCTTTCTGGGAAATATAGCCCCCGGCAGACTGCAGGGACACAACCGAAACGCTTTTTCCCTTCAGATCCGCGATCGTGTCGATACCGCTATCCACCCGCACGATGATAATACCCCTGAACCGGATCTTTTGCGTTCCCTTGCTGGCAACGGCCAGCGGTTTGACACTTTCTGAAACCTTGGCATAAACGACCGGATTCTGGTAGCTTAGAAGTGCCCTGCCCTTTCTGACCATATCGATGTGCTCCGAAAAATTTCTGGGCATGACAAATTCGAGCTCGATACCCGCCTCTTCAGAAAGATAGTCCGCTAGTTGTCCAAACCGTTCCAATATGACGATTGGAAAGTAGCGGGGCAATACCGCGAAGGTATATGTTTTCTCGGCCAAGGTGGTGGATGCTGATAGGAGCATGACCACCATTGCCGTAATGCCGATTATAATCTGGTGGTATTGTTTCCTCATCGGCCCTCTCCTCGAATAGTGGAACCGGGTGCAAGTCCCCGATCCGGTTGTCGGATTGTCATTTGGGTAAGTAATGAAAACCGCTGCAACCGCAAGAAAGGGATATTGAAGTGTTATTTACCCAAACCGTCCTACAAGGATATCAGCTATGCCCCATGATTATCGACGTTTTTGAGCTTAAATAGGAACTTGCTTTTTGTCAACGAAAATGAGGAAATTCGGGTAGGTTGCCGCCCTCAACCTTAAGCGGCGTGGCAACGAGCCATCCATATCCCAAGGCACCGATGATACTCGACTTCTGGCCCTTGAAGGGATACTGTCTAGGAATCATCTTCACGCCAGGTTAAAAGAGGGTACCTTGAATCATGAACATCAATACCTTTCACGATCAATTGACGGCTTGGTATCAGGCCCATAAACGCGACTTGCCGTGGCGGCGGACCCGGGAGCCCTATCCGGTCTGGGTTTCGGAAGTCATGCTTCAGCAGACCCAGGTGTCCACGGTTAGGCCTTATTTTGAAACCTTTATGGACCGCTTTCCCACCGTCAAACACCTGGCGGAGGCGAATGAAGAGACGGTGCTCAAGCAGTGGGAAGGTTTGGGATATTATGCCCGTGCCCGGAATCTGCACCAGGCCGCACGCAGGGTTGTAAATGATTTCGACGGAGAGGTGCCGGACACTCCAGAAACGTTTAGGCGCCTTCCGGGCGTTGGCCCTTACATCGGAGCGGCGGTCATGAGTATCGCGTTTGGCCGTGCCTGCGCTGTGGTGGATGGAAATGTGAAGCGGGTATTGGCCCGTCTCTATGAAGACGCCACCCCAGTGAATGCGGCAGGTGTTCACGGTGTGTTTACCCGCCGGGCGCAAAAATTGCTCGACCACAGCCAGCCGGGAGTCTATAACCAGGCCGTCATGGAGCTGGGGGCCTTGGTTTGCAAACCCCGGAATCCCCTTTGCGGAGCATGCCCGG
>CAZWGD010000199.1:0-5052 GCA_964633235.1 uncultured Desulfobacteraceae bacterium
TCATGGGAGCCGAAACATTGCTGGCGGTCATCCCGGCGGGCGATCGCAGGCGTTCTCAGCCCGTGCTTGACGCCCTGGGTGCTGCCAAAGTGAGGGTGGTGTCACCCGCCGCTCTTTCCTATGAACAGCTAAAGGATCATTCCGTTTTGATAGCCGGTTTCGACACACCAGCGGCTGAAATGCTCTTCGGCAAAGCCCCCCACCCGGAAGACGGCGTCCGTTTGCAGGTCCAAAAGAATCCCTATAGCCCGGTGCATACGGTGACCCGGCTGCATGTAAAAAACAGGGAAGAGGCCCGGGCAATCAGCCGCACGCTTTCGCATTATGGAAAGTACAGCCGCTTGGCGTTTACCGGGGGTAAAAATACCCTTAGAGGGCAGGCCGGTTCGGAAAACGGAATGACGGCTTTAAGCCGTCCGGAAAGCCGGGTGCTGGAACCCGGAAAGATGGCTACCTTGGTTGAGATTATTCCCAGGCTGAAAGAAAAGCGGGTGGTGTATGTGGGTGAGCAGCATAAACAATTTGCCCATCATATGAACCAATTGGCGGTTATCAAAATGCTTCATGAGAGCGGTCTTAAGCTGGCCGTGGGCATGGAGATGTTTCAAATACCCTATCAAAAGGCCCTGGATGACTATCTGGCAGGACGCATCGATGAGCGTCGTTTTTTAAAGGACTCGGCCTATTTCGATAAATGGCGGTATGACTATAACCTTTACAAGCCGATTATCGACTACCTGAAGCAAAATGAGATCCCGCTGATCGCTTTGAACATTGAGGGTGATATTTCCAGGAAGGTGAGTCGAAGCGGACTGCACGGCCTTACGGATAGCGAGCGGAAGCACCTGCCCTCCGGGATGGATTTTTCCAATGAAAAATACAGAAACGATCTGCGGAATGTCTTTCTGATGCATCAAGGCCGCCATGGAATCGATAGTTTCGATTTTTTTGTTCAGTCCCAGACCCTCTGGGATGAAACCATGGCGGAGTCGATCCACCGGTTTCTTCTGCAAAACCCTGATGCCAGAATGGTGGTGTTGGCCGGCAACGGCCACCTGACGTATAAATACGGGATTCCTAACCGGGTTTACAGACGCAACCGGGAAACGTATACCGTGATTGTCCAGGACGAGGCCAATCACCACGGTATCGCCGATTATGTGCTGACCACCCATCCACTGGCAGGCAAAAAGGCGCCCATGCTGGGGGTGGTCATCGAGGAGAAAGCGGATACGGTCCACGTGGTGAGCATATCCGACGATACACCGGCTAAAAAGGCGGGGATGGAATCGGGGGATATTATTGTTTCATTGGCGGGTGAGGCGGTAACCAGCCTGTTTGATTTGAGATATATTCTTTTCTACACCGAAATGGACCGCACGGTTCCCATTCAGGTGCTGCGCAAGCAAAAAGAGTTGACCCTGGACATCACCCTTTTTGACTTTTAGCGGCTGACCTCTCCTTACAGTCGACCTACTGGACTGTGGTGGGAAAGATTTCGCTGGACGCCAGTTCATCGATGATCTGCATCCGCAAATTTTGTTCACGTTCAATGGCACATCGCAGCCGCAGGGCGCAATGATCTCCGCAAATCAGGTCGGAAGGATCGTATTCGCCAAAGCAGCTGATGTCGTTATCGAAGGTGGTTTTCATATTCTTTTCCATGGGTATGCCTTGTATCTATACGGTCAATAGTTGAATCATCTGATGATGAATACGTCCGTTGGTGGCCAGAATAGCCTTTTTTTCAACATCAAAGGGACTGCCTTGGAAGTCGGTCACTCCAGCCCCGGCTTCACGGGCTATCAGCATGCCCGCCGCCGTATCCCAGGGCTGCAAGTTTTGTTGCCAAAAGCCATCTAGGCGGCCGCAGGCGACATAACAGAGGTTCAGCGCCGCCGAACCCAGCCGGCGAATGCCCAGGGCGGCCGAAAGACAACTGGTGAAGCGGGTCATGATCATCTCCAAGCTCTCTTTGAAATTATAAGGAAATCCAGTGGCCAGCAGGCTGTCGGCCATTATGGCGGTATCGGATACCCGGATCGGTTTACCGTTTAGATCCGCCCCTCGGCCATGCACGGCCGTAAAGAGTTTTCCGTCAGTCGGATTTAATACCACGCCGAGTTCTACTTTCCCGTTGACGGATAGGGCGATGGAAATTGAAAAAAAGGGGATCTGGCGGGTGAAGTTCGTGGTACCGCCCAGGGGATCCACTAGCCAACGATAAGAATCCGATCTGTTATGCAGCCCGCTTTCTTCAGCCAGTATGGCATGCTCGGGAAACCGCTTGTGCAGGGTGTCGATAATCGCTCTTTCAGCAAGGAGATCCGCTTCCGTCACCAAGTCAATGGCCGCCTTTTTAGCCACCTGCGGTACTTTCCCCAGATAGGAGTGCAAGACCTCCCCTCCCCGGTAGGCTGCGGTTACGGCAACGTTTTTGGCATTCCGGATATCCATAAGCCTTAAAATATATGTTGATAATCCAGGCCATGTCAACTAATTATAGGCATCTTTAGGTAAAGACTTTAAGGATAGGGACTGAAATGGAAACCATTACCACAAAACTTGAAGGCGTTGTGATCGTCAAGCCCAGAGTCATTTCGGATTCTCGGGGCTATTTCCTAGAGACATTCAGGCAAACACGGTATGCGGACGCGGGCATTGATACCCTCTTTGTCCAAGATAACCTGTCATTTTCGAGCAAGGATACCATCAGGGGGCTGCACTACCAGATCAAACATCCCCAGGCCAAACTGGTCCAGGTGATAACCGGACATGTTTTCGATGTGGTGGTCGATATCCGGGTGGGATCTCCCCGATTTGGAGAGTGGGTAGGGATTCACCTCACCGAGGAGAACCATCATCAGCTCTTTATTCCGGGGGGATTTGCCCATGGGTTTTGCGTGCTGAGCAAAACGGCCCATTTTGTGTATAAATGTTCGGACTACTATGCTCCGGATGATGAGGGCGGTATACGCTGGTCTGATCCGGAAATCGGTATTGACTGGCCTGTAAAAGATCCGATCATTTCCCCGAAAGACAGAGATTGCAGCCTCCTGAGCGATTTGAAAACCGATCAGCTTCCTAGGTATGAATCCTAAAATAGAGCTTCTCGCTCCGGCGGGAAATTTTGAAAAGCTTGAAATCGCCGTTCATTACGGGGCCGATGCCGTCTATCTTTCCGGAAAGCAGTTCAGCTTAAGGGGACTGTCTAAAAATTTCACCCTGACTGAGATGAAAGAGGCCAGGGCCTTTTGCCACCGTCAGCAGGTTAAAGTCTATGTGGCCTGCAACATCTTCTCCAGAAATTCGGAACAGGACGACATCGCCGCTTATCTCGCCGCTCTGGGTTCCATCCAGCCGGATGCAGTCATTATCGCCGATCCGGGCGTTTTATGGATGGCTAAAAGGGTAATCCCCCAGATCCCGCTGCATCTGAGCACACAGGCCAATACGACCAATTTCAACAGCATCGCCTTTTGGGATCATTGGGGCGTTAAGCGGGTGAACGCGGCCAGGGAACTTTCCTTAAAGGAAATCGCCTGTTTGGTTTCGAAAAGCGATGTCAAAATCGAGGCCTTCGTACATGGCGCCATGTGTATCTCTTACTCAGGCAGGTGCTTGTTGTCGGCGTTTATGGCCGACAGGGACGGCAATCACGGGATGTGTTGCCATCCCTGCCGATGGAAATATGCCGTGGTTGAGGAGACGCGGCCGGGAAAATATCTGCCGGTTCTGGCGGATGAACGGGGGTCCTATCTATTTCATTCCCGGGATTTATGTATGATCAACCATGTTCCGGAACTGATTGAATCCGGTATTGCCTCCCTTAAAATAGAAGGCCGTATGAAGGGCATCCACTACCTTGCCACCGCTGTAAGGGTTTACCGAGAGGCCATCGATGCCTACTATGAACGACCGCGGGAATACAGGGTGCGGTCTTATTGGTTGGATGATCTGAAGCGTATCAGCCAGCGCGGTTATTGTACCGGTTTCTATTTTGGACACCCGGAGGCGTCCATATGCAAACAGGACGGCTCTGACGATGACAGCCCGGATATGCCCACCTCCCATATTTTTTTAGGCAAAGTGATCGAAAGCACGAAGAACCGTGCGCCCCGCGTGGCGGTGAGAAACAAGCTGTTCAAGGGTGATAGCGTTGAAATTGTCAGGCCCAAAGGTCCGGCTCGACGGGACGTTATCGTAGACGTGTTCGCTGAGAACGGTCAATCCATACCCCATGCCCAACCCGGCAGCATTGTGAATCTCTGCCTTCAAAGCCATTGCCAACCCAACGATCTGATTCGAAAAGGTACAAGATCCACGAATCCACCCTATTCGGAGATTGGTACGGCCTGACCCACAGGCGGACCCCTTGAGCCGGTATCTGTCACCAAAGATCCCATATCCCATATTAAAAAAAAGGTGTTCCTATGATATGATGGTACAGGGATGTGCTTGTTGACCCAAGACTACGCAGAAGAAACCTTCGTTAATAAAGGCTGAGAATCCGTTACACAGCAGGAGCAAGAGATGACGCGCAAATTCAAAATCATGGTGGTGGAGGATGAAATTGTAGTGGCCATGGACCTTCGTAACCGATTGGAAAGCTGGGGTTATGACGTGACCGAGGTGGCGGCTTCCGGCGAGGCGGCCATAAGGGTGGCCAAGACCGAACGTCCGGACCTCGCCTTAATGGATATCCGTTTGCGGGGAAAGTTGGATGGAACGGAAACCGCTATTAAGATCCGTCGCATAATGGATATCCCGATGATATTCTTAACCGCGCATACGGATCAAGATTATATCGATCGTTCCAAAATCTCGGTGCCGCATGGATTCATCATTAAGCCCTTTAAAGACAAAGAACTGCAGGTCATGATTGAATTGGCGCTGTACAAACATCGGATGAGCAGGAAATTAACGGAAAGTGAAAGAAAATACCGGCGTTTGGCCGAGTTTATGAACGAAGGGTTGGCCGAGCTGGATGCCAGCGGTATAATGACATACGCCAATAAAAGATTATGCGAGATGTTTGGCGTTGACAAAGAT
>CAZWGD010000200.1:0-5036 GCA_964633235.1 uncultured Desulfobacteraceae bacterium
CTTTTTTGGGAACTCTACAAGCAGGTGGTCAGGAAGGGTTCCGACGCCTATCTGCCGCTGTTTGAAAAAACGGGCTATCAGGAGGGCTACCTGTCGGGCCAGACGGACCCGCGCAGCGTCTTCGATAAAGATGCCATGATCGAACAGGCGCTTGAAATAGCCGCCCTGAATCCCAACGTCATGATCAAGGTTCCCGGTTCCAAGGAGGGGTACGAGGTCATTGAACTTTTAACCTCAAAGGGAATCGCCACCAACAACACCCTGACATTTATACTGCCCCAGCTGGTGGATTGCGCCCAATCCGTCAAACGGGGTCTGGTAACGGCCAGGAAGAATAATGTGGATCTGTCCAAATGGCGTTCGGTGATTACGCACATGGAGTCGAGATACGGGGACCTGGGCGGCCTGAGAGACAGCGCCGCCGACGTGGGCATCACCCTTTCCGATATGGAGGTCCGGCTGGCGGAGCTGGCCATCTTCAAGAAGGCCTATAAATACCTGCTGGACAACGGCCTGCCCAGCAAGATGCTTTCCTGCTCCTTGCGGATCGGTCCCGAAGTTGACGGCATCATGCGAATCCCCCACCTGGAGGAAAAGGCCGGGGCCGGCATTGTGGTCACCTGCCCGCCTACCTTCATCGATCAAATCATCAATTTTGCGGATCAGGATAAGATTCTCTTCGAGAAAGACAGAATCCTGGAGGATATCCCCAAGGCCGTCATGGATAAACTGATGCGCATTCCCTATTTTGAAAGGGCCTATGCCGTGGACGGCTATACCCGGGATGAGTACAATGCCCATCCCGCCCTGAGAAGAACGGCCGAACAGTTTTCCAAAGCGACCGAGGAAATGGTGGCCTTTGCGCAAAACTGCCTCGAAAAACACGCCGATTGATGGAGCTTGAAACAGATACTTGTCAGATCTAAAGGGGATGATGCCTAATCCAGGCCGCCCAAGGAGGAGAGAATGATTGTAGGAATTCTAAAAGAGATCAAGGCTGAGGAGAATCGTGTGTGCATGACGCCTCCGGGTGTAGAGGTGATGAAACAAAACGGTCACACGGTTTGGGTGGAAAGGGATGCCGGCAAGGGCAGCGGGTTTGAGAATGCCGCCTATGACAAGGCCGGCGCCGAGATCGTGGATACTCCGGAAGAGATCTTCGCACAAGTGGACATGGTCATGCATGTAAAAGAGCCGCTGCCCCCTGAGTATAACCTGATCCGGGACGGGCAGATCGTCTTCACCTATCTCCATCTGGCAGCGGCTGAAGAGCTTACCCAGGTGCTCATTGACGGCAAGGCCATCAATATCGCCTATGAAACCGTTCAAAAGCCGGACGGTTCTCTACCCCTGCTCACGCCCATGAGCGAAGTCGCCGGCCGCATGGCCATCCAGGAGGGGGCCAAATACCTGGAGATGTCCCAGGGCGGGCACGGCATTTTACTGGGGGGTGTTCCCGGGGTCGATCCGGGCAATGTGGTGGTCATCGGAGGGGGTATCGTGGGTATCAATGCCGCCAAAATGGCCTGCGGCATGGGAGCCAGGGTGTATCTCCTGGACACGAACCTGGATCGGCTGCGCTATTTAAGCGACGTCATGCCCAGCAACTGTTTCTTATTGGTGTCCAATCCGGCCACGATTCGAGATATGGTCCGGATCGCGGACGTGGTAGTGGGGGCGGTCTTGATCCCGGGTACCAAGGCCCCCAGGCTGGTCACCCGTGAAATGCTCGGCACCATGAAACCCGGTTCCGTGCTGGTGGATGTGGCTATCGATCAGGGAGGATGCTTTGAGACCTCCAAGCCGACCACCCATGGCGACCCGATCTATACCGTGGATGGGATCGTTCACTACTGTGTCGCCAACATGCCGGGTGCCGTGGCGAAAACCTCCACCATGGCCTTGACCAATGCAACCCTACCCTATGCGCTGGAAATCGCCAACAAAGGATGGCAGAAAGCCATGCAGGAAAACCCGGAAATTAAGTACGGGGCCAACGTGGTCAAAGGCAGAGTCGTTTATAAGGGGGTTTCCGAGGCCTTTGGACTCGATTACGTTCCCATTGACACGCTTTTATAAGTATTGCCGTGTGCGCACCGCAGCCATTTCACGGTGATACTGCATCGATTTCAACGCCTATATGAAAGGAAGGACAGATGAAAAAGGAACTGAAAGATTGGATCGTACCATGGTTGTACAGCGCCAGAGAGTACAATGTCGGTATTCTGGACCGGGCCATGGAAAATCCTGAAAACGCCCGCCTGATGCTCAACGAAAATCCCATCCCTCCATCTGAAAAGGTAATCGAGGCGGTGGCTGAATCTCTCAAGAACGGGAACTGGTACCCGGACAGCTTTTTACGGTTGAGAACCAAAATCGGCAAAATGTACGGTTTGGGTCCTGATAATGTCACCCTGTGCAACGGGTCATCGGAAACCATTGATGCCATGATGCGCGTATTTCTGCAGCCCGGTGATGAGTTCATGCTATCCACGCCGACCTTTGAGCTGTTCCCGCCCCGGGCAGAGCTTTGCAATGCCAAGGTGGTTCAAATTCCGGTTCGGGAAGACGATCTGCAGTACGATGTGGACGCCATGCTCAAGGCCATAAACGAGAGAACGAAACTGATCCTGATCATCAACCCCAACAACCCCACCGGGATCTTTATCGAAGATGCAGACCTTAACAGGTTTTGTGAAACCGGTGTCCCCCTTTGTGTGGATGAAGCCTATTTGGATTATAATCAGGACAGGCCGTCGAAGGCTGAGCTGATAAAGGCGTATCCCCAGGTGTTCCTGTCGGTGACATTCTCCAAGGCCTACGGGTTTGCCGGGATCCGTTTCGGCTTCGTACTGGGCAGCGAAGAGATGATTGCCGCTTTTAACCGCATGTTCTTACCCTGGAACGTGAGCCGGATGTCGGCCGCCGCCGCCGAAGCCATTATCGACAATCCAGAGGAGGTCAGGGCTAAGGTCGAGCACAATAACCGCTGGATGGCGACCTTTTCCGAAGCGCTTGCCAAACTGGGTTTGGAACCTTATCCGGCGCACGGCAACTATATGCTGGTGGACGGCACCATGACCGGAAAGACCACCGATGAAATCTTGGCGGCAGCCCTGGAACATAAGATCTATCTCAAGAAAATCGGAGAAATTCACGGCAAGACCGGCTATTTCAGAGTCACGCCGGGCCTGGATGAAGATAACCATAAATTCCTCGAATTCATCCAAGCCTACTTCGGCTAAGCAGCCTCTCCTCGAGACAGCATCTCGAGGTTCCGGCTGCAAAGCAGCCATAAACAATCAACGCCTCAGGACGACCGTATTTGGGTTTCGAGTCGGCATCCCCGCCGGACTTCATTCGTTCCAAATGCGGTTGTCCCGTCAACGTCCGATTGGCTGTTGACAATACGTTTCCTGAGTAATAATATGCCATCCGCATAGGACCTTGCCGGTAGGCGGTATAGCGTACCGGCAAGGCTTCCTGGCGGGTGACGCCATGATCGCAGAGGCTTGGCAACGAAACGGGTCATCGCTAGCGATCGTACCATGCCAGCCTTGCGGACCTGCCATCATTAACCGGAAGACCTGGTTAGCACAGCCCGACACCCGCCAGCTACATCGATCCTTCATTCGGAGAGTGCCTGACATCGATCAGGCGCCTGCTGTTCGCTTGGGGGCGCCGGTTTGCGAAGCTCCAAACACAACTCTAATTCGAAGACAACAATGCGCAAACAATCGGGCAGTTTAAATAAACGGCATTACCAAAGAGGATGACACACCAAAATCAATCCCTAACCAAAGGAGGAAAAAACGATGGGTAAATCAAAACAGCAATCCACCGGTATCAATCGCCGCGACTTTCTCAAGAGCGCCGCCGCAACCATGACCATGGCGACCGTCGGCCCATGGGTGATCAGCTCCAAAGTGCTGGCCTCCTCGGGAGAACTCAACGTTTTGATGTGGTCCGACTATCTGCCCCCGTTTTGGATAGAGGCCTTTCAGAAAAAGACCGGCATTAAGCTTAACTACACCGGGATCGGCTCAAACGAGGAAATCATCAACAAGATGAAAGCCACTAAGGGTGCGGGTATTGATATCTCCTCACCCACGAATGTGCGTTCCGGACAATGGGTCAGCCTGGAACTGCTCCAACCCTGGGACTACAGCCGCATCACCAATATTAAGAATGCCAACCCCTCAATGCTCAAGGTCGGCGACACCGAGTGGAACTTCGGCGGTAAGGGCTCACACTGGCTACCCCATATCTGGGGGACCGAGGCCGTTGGCTGGCGAACCGACAAATGGAGCCCCAAGGACGGTGTTCCCAGCTACGGCGATATCTGGTCGGAGGAGAACAAGGGGTTGACCATGATCCGTCCCCATTCCGGAATGCTGGGTGCCGGGCTCTATATGGAAACCATCGGTGACCTGGAGCCCGGAAGCATGTGGAAAGCCTATGACAGTGAAGATACCATGCGGCCCATATGGCAGAAAGTAACCGATTGGTGCATCGCACGCAAAAGCCATATCAAGCTGTTCTGGAACGATGCCGACAGCCAGAAAAACGGGTTTCTTAACGACGGTGTAGTGGTCGGGCAGACATGGGACGGCCCGCCCCTGGCACTTAAAAGCGCCGGCGAACCGGTCACCTACCAGGCACCCAAGGAAGGTGCGCTGGCCTGGGTGGACGGTATGGCCCTGTCCAAGGCCGCTGAGAATGTCGATCAGGCTTACGAGTTTGTGAAATTCTGTTTTGAGCCTGAACCGGCCGGCAAGGCCATTGATAAGCATGGATATAACTCGGCCGTGCTGGGAGCCGATGCGCATGCCAGTGACCAGTACAAGAAAAATTTCAGCGAAGCCTATCCAGGAGACGCCCTGGCCAATCTCAATCCGTGGCCCTCTGAGCCGCAGTGGTATGCCGACGTCAGGACCGAATACCGCAACAAGTTTGTTAATGCCTAATCCGGATAAACCGGAAAAAGAAGTGTTTCAGGTGTCGGTGTTCAGGTGTCAGCAGTGACCTTTCCTGAA
>CAZWGD010000201.1:0-5029 GCA_964633235.1 uncultured Desulfobacteraceae bacterium
TTGCGACGATGTTGATGAGGCCCTCAAAGTCGTCGACCTTATCATGGTAGACAAGGTCTTTGGCGCCTCAGGCGACCGGGTGGTGATCGAAGAGAGAAAGTACGGTACGGAAATCTCCTTCTTTGCCTATCTGGACGGGCGCAATGTTATGCCTCTGAGAATGATATGTCAGGACTATAAGGCCGCTTTTGATCCGCATGATCGCGAAGCCATTGAAAAATTCGGCGGGAATTTAAATACGGGAGGGACCGGATGCTATTGTCCCCACAAGTTGTTTTCTGAGGCCCTGGTAAACCGGATTGTCCGGGAGATCGTCAACCCGGTTGTGAATGCCGTATACAACGGATATGGATGGCGCTATAAAGGGGTGCTGTATTTCGGCCTTAACCTGGACCCGGACAACCGTCTGGAGGTTTTTGAGATCAATGTGCGCCACGGTGATCCCGAATTTGAAGTCCTGTCCCGAAAGTTGAGCACCGATTTTTTCGAACTGGGCATGGCTGTATGGGAGGGGGCCTTGGATCAGGTAAAGCAGATCTGGAACCAACAGCATTACGTGGATGTAATCGCCATGGAGGGCCGATCGAAAGCTTCCCGGGGTTGGAATCCTGGTTATCCCAAACGGTATGGCAAGGGGCATGAGATCACCGGACTCGCTACCCTTGAGCGAGGGGTGGCCGTCTATTTCGCGGGTGTGGACACCCATCAAGAAAGGGGTTTGGTCACCTATGGCGGCAGGGTCCTGCATGTCGTCGCCGGCGATAAAACCCTGGAAAAAGCGCGTGACAAGGCCTATCGAAATGTCCGCAAGCTTTCCTTTGTGGATCATCGGAACGATAATGCCGATTGTATGCGCTATCGAAAAACCATCACTGCTTGAGGCGTTTTTGAAAAATTCACGGTTCAGGGTTTAATGCTCTGGAATAATGCGCGCTAGATCACAACCTTAAACCTTGAACCTTGAACCTTGAATCCTGAACCTTTACCTGAACCTTTACCTGAACCTTTATAGGAGGAACAGATGGCTGAAAAAATCATTATCTACGGAAAGGCCGGCTGACCGTATACTACCAGGGCCAGGGAGGCCCACAAGAACCATCGCTATATCGATGTAAAAACAGATGGCGCAAAGCTGGATGAGATGCTTAAGCTGTCAAAGGGCCAGCGCGAGGTGCCGGTGATCGTGGAGGGAAATAGCGTTACCGTCGGCTATGGCGGTACCTGAGGCGTCTGATTTCCAGCCGTGATTGCTGGAAATATTTTCTTAATCTGCCTTTCATACGCAGGGCGTACCTGACGGTAAACCTCAATCCGTTGACACCGGGCGGAGCGGTCGGCTATACACTTTGGTATGCCTTAACCGCCAGCCTGCCAAGACAAGCAGTGAAAAAAAGACCACCAAAAAATATCCCGGGAACCAGGCCATTGATTTGATAAAGACAAGGTTTCCAAGGGCGTCCCCCGCCAATCCGGGTTTTTCATGCAGGGTGCCCGACCGTAGCATGGCCAGCAGGAGTGAGTACAAGATCCCAACCAACCCATACGCCAGGTTGAAAGACAATCCTTTAAAACTCAACACTGTAGCCCTCTGATGGGAGTCGGTGACGTGGTTCAAGTAGTGGCTTACGAAAAACCCTGTCAGGTACATGGCCGCCGTTAAAAACACCACGGGAATCAAACCGGCTATGGGGATAAAACGGGTGATCCCCACGAGACCCAAGAGGGTCAACAGCGCTACGGCACCCAGGTTGTACACCGGAGAGCGTTGCTCCGTCATTCTGCGCGCCAGGCCCGGGAGAACGAAACCCAGCAGGGCCATGCCGGAACCGATAAGTCCGAACGAGGCCTCCGGCAGGCCAATGAGACGGTAGTATTGACTGCTCATGGTAATGATCATACGGATCACATGATCGAAGAGCATTCCAAATAGAATAATCATCAGTGCAAACGGGCTACGTACAATCCATGCCACGGCATGCATGATCAGCCGAAAGGCACGCATGCTTGATTTCCCGGAGGTATCACCTTGACTGCATTGCGCCTTTGTCTCTATCTCTATCGGGACAGTTACCTCGCGCATTCTCAGGGTGGCGTATAGAGCAACCAGGGCCATACCCAAGGTTAAATAGAGTGGGAAGCGCATGGTGGTGGTTTGGGCTAAATCGATGCGCATGCCGAACCTTTCCGCGATGTTCCCCATGAGATCAGGATCGTAGATCGCCGCTCCGATACTCATCGCCCCGATATAGGCTGCCGACTTCAAGCGTGTCTGCCATTCCAGAACCCGTCCCCATTCATGTGTACGATCCGCCTTTTTCAGCGTGTCAAAACAAATCGCCTCGTCCGCACCACTGGCGGCTGCTTCAGCCATGCCACTGATGATGCGGTTCATCAAAAAGACGGAAAAAACGAGGGTGGCATTGCCCAGGGAAACAAAGCAGATCAGGGCGATCTCTACCACCATAAGCCCCCCGGAGAGCACCAGAAGGTTTCGCCGGCCGATAGTATCCGCCAATGCACCCGAGGGAACTTCCATGAGTACGATGGTTCCCGCCCAAACTGCGTTTAAAACGGCGAATTGCGACAGGGTCAGTCCGAAGTCCAGAAACAGGATTGTAAACACCGGGTAGTAAAAACGCGAATTGAAAAAAACGCGAAATACCAGGAACATACGAACATTGCGGATGCTGAATAGCGATGTTGTCGGCTTTACGTTCATGAAAGGACAAGTTTCACTGCGGGGTGTTTTGGCGGGGCTTTATCGAGATACTGATCCCCGATTTTGATTTTTGAACGGTGGTGAGCGGGGGTGTACTCCCCCTGAAGTCAACCACGATTCGGAGATAACCGGCGTGCAGACCAAGCCTGATTTTGTCAGCATAGGGATGGCTTACGGGGTATATATTTTTATCCGGGTGTTTCCACTGCCCGTATAAATCGATGACAAGTTTGGGTGGTTTCTGAATGGTAAAGGAGTTGAATAGATCCACGGGTCGATCCAGCAAAATCTGCAGGGATAGAGAATCCGGCAGGGTAATGGTCCGCACGGCAAGCAGTAGGCGTTTTGCATGGTTAGTCCCACTTTGTGGAGTGAGAAGCTCTTCAGGGCTGCCGGAAGCCCTTTTTCCCACGGCAGGGGTCCCCGTGGCCAAGGTTTTCACCACCATGCTTGGGGGCGACTGGTCGCTGTTTTTGGTTTTAGTTGCCGATGCGTCCGATATTATCGCCGGTGTTTTTGGCTTTGGGACGCCGGTTTGGGATAAGTGAGGCGCCTGATTTTGCTTTCGCGATTCGGCCGCCGTTGACGGAGAAGGGCCCGCGGGGCTGGGTGGTGATTTTGCTGCCGGGGTTGCCGGCACGTGGGAAAAGGTGGGCTTGTCACCTGCAGTTAATGCAGGTTCGGGTTTAGGCTTCGCAGGTTTATTTTCCGTGGATACCGGTTGGATGATCTCGGTTTCAGCCGGATCCCGTGGATATTCGATTTTATACGTTTTAGGAATGGTTTTTTTGATGATCTTCCGTTCTTGGGTGCCCGGTGAATGATCTCCGTCCAGTTTTAGAAGCATGAAAAGAAGGATCAGCGAAAAAGAAGCACCGATGATGAGAAGGCCCACGGCGATTTTATCCGCCTTTCCCTGAACCGGATTATAGATTTTCCAAAAGCGAATGGTACAGTCCCGGCATTGGAAGGGGGCTGCCGGGAACAGGTATTTAAGCAGGATTTCAGGGCCGCGTCTTTTGGAAAAGACGATATGGTTGCTTCCGCATAACGGGCATTCCATTAGAATTCAAGTCGTACAATGGCGCCAAGCGTCACCGTATCCGTATCGATATCTTCCTGGACGTCATCGGAATCCCAATCTTCAAATCGGTAATTGACATTGATATCCACGAATATTGCGGGAAGAATTTCAAAATCGATGCCGACTCTCAGGGCAAAATAGGCTTTGTCGGCAAATTCACCATCCGAATAGGTAATCCCCACACCGAGACCGCCATAGAGCCCCCGGCCGACTAGAAAGTAAACCTGGGGAGACAGCGAATAATCGTCTGAGCCCGCATATCCCTTGCCCAGATACTCGATGTTCCCTTCAAGCTTAGAAAATCCGGCCATCTGATATTGATAGGAGAGAATATAGGCGAAACCGTTTTCATCCACTTTATCCGTATCGATATCTTCCAGGGCAATCCAGTACCTGACACCGGCTCCGAAACGGTGATTGTCGTATGCCTGTACACTGCTCCCCATGGCAAAAACCATCACGAACATCATTGCCGCCGCTATACCTGATCGTTTCATGAGTGACTCCCCTGGCATGAGTTCCCCTGCCATGTAATCATTGGTGTAGGCTATTCATAACTGGACTGTTAACAAATTCCTCCGGATGATGCAAGAGCGGGTATTGATCCAGACACGGATCATCGACAGCCTGCCACTTTGCAGGGCAACCATTCTCAAGGTAACCATTCATCAGGCCATCTTTAAATCTCCGGCGTTTACAATACTGGGCGCGGCCCGGGGTGGGTTGTCCGAGAGAAAAGGGGACATGTCCGGCTCCCGCGATGCGGGATACCCCATCAGTACGGCCGCCACGTTTGTGGCTGCGAGGGTGGCCATACCTTCCCGGGTCCAGCGGGTGGCAGATGCGATATGGGGTACGATAACCACATTGTCCAGCTCTACTAAACCCGGAGACAATCTGGGCTCATCTTCAAATACGTCCAATCCTGCTTTAAAGCTCGGATGTGTTTGACAGTGCGCTACCAGAGCGGCCTCATCTATGACCTCTCCCCGACTGGTGTTTATCAAGACGGCATTCTCCTTCATCAATTCAAGCTGCCGGGCACCTATCAAATGCCGGGTGGTGGTATCCAGAAGGGTATGCAAACTAAGGCAGTCCGCCCGGCGGGCCACAGCTTCCACGCTTTCCATCCGTGTACAGGTTACCGGCGCTTCACCGCGGGATTGGAGATATCTTCCATAGACGGCGATATCCTCTTCCAGTTCCCTGTTCCCATGAAGATCAAA
>CAZWGD010000202.1:0-4996 GCA_964633235.1 uncultured Desulfobacteraceae bacterium
GTCACCGATTTGCAGATCCAGCGCGCGGTAAAAGAAAACAACCTGACATCCATCGAAGATGTAACCGATTACTTGAAGGCCGGGGGAGGGTGCGGCAATTGCCATGAAAATATCCAGGAAATCATTGACACCATTCAGGGACTCACCCCGGTGAAAAAAAAGCCGGTCAAATTAACCAATATCCAAAAGATACGCTTGATCGAAGAAACCCTTGACCGGGAAATCAAGCCGGCCTTAAAGAAAGACGGTGGGGATATCGAACTCATCGATGTGCAGGATAATACCGTTATTGTCCAACTTCAAGGCAGTTGCGCCGTATGCAAGTTGTCCCAGGTAACCCTTAAGGATTATGTGGAGACGAAGCTGCGGGAACTGGTGACTCAGGAATTGGTGGTTGAGGAGGTGCACCCATGAAAATGGTTTATATGGATAACAATGCCACCAGCAAGGTTGCCCCCGAAGTCGTGGAAGAAATGCTGCCTTTTCTTTCCGAATTCTACGGTAACCCTTCCAGCATGTACAGCTTCGCAGGAAAAGTGGAGCATGCCCTCAACAAAGCCCGTGCTAAAGTGGCTGCCCTGGTGGGTGCCGCACCTGAAGAGATCGTTTTTACCAGCTGCGGTACGGAAAGTGACAGTACGGCTATTTGGGCCGCCATCAAGTCCAATCCCCAAAAAAAACATATCATCACTACGCGCGTAGAGCATCCTGCCGTGAAAAACCTGTGCGAGCATCTTTCCAAGAACGGATACCGGGTTACGTTTCTACCGGTGGATGCCCAGGGCCGCCTGGACATGGACAGTCTAAACAAAAACCTGAACGACGACACAGCCATTGTCAGTATTATGTGGGCCAATAATGAATCCGGGGTGATTTTTCCCATCGAGAAAATTGCCGGGTTGTTGAACGAACGTGGGATTGCTTTTCACACCGATGCGGTTCAAGCGGCTGGAAAGATTCCTATTGATGTGGGCAGGGTCGGTGTGGATATGCTGTCTTTGTCCGGGCATAAGATCCATGCTCCCAAGGGTGTGGGTGTCCTTTACATCCGCAAGGGAACCAAATTTTCCCCGTTTCTGATCGGCGGTCATCAGGAGCACGGACGGCGGGGGGGGACGGAAAACGTGGCCTCCATCATCGGCTTGGGAAAAGCATCGGAGTTGGCCCTGGGCCACCTGGAAGAAGAGAATACCCGGGTAAAAAAAATAAGGGATAAGCTGGAGAGGGAGCTCCTTGCGCATGTGCCCGAGTCAAGGGTGAATGGGGACACACAACACCGTCTGCCCAATACTACCAACATCGGATTTGATTACATCGAGGGTGAGGCCATTCTTTTGATGTTGAATCAGCTGGGCATATGCGCTTCATCCGGCTCTGCATGCACCTCCGGTTCTCTAGAGCCGTCCCATGTCTTGCGAGCTATGGGGGTTCCCTTTACATCGGCACACGGATCGATTCGTTTCAGTCTGAGTATTTACAACACCGAAGCGGAAATCGATTATATTGTTGAACATCTACCCCCGATTATTAAAAAGCTTAGGGAGATGTCGCCGTTCTGGAATCAAAAATAGAAGGAGAGCCCCAGGGAGTGCTGCAGGAAGACGACATCTTTCACATCCCTCAGTCCTTGTACATAGCTGGTCTTGAAATCGAAGGAGTAAGTGTCGCTGATGCGGTACTCAAGGCCCACCCCGTAGTTAGCACAAAAATCGGAATCGTCGATGTCTCTCGTTTTTAAGTAGCTTTCGGCCGCCTGGCTTGATCCGGCTTCGCTGATCATCCATCCGAATCCTAATAATAACACAGGCCGCAGGGCGTAATCAAAGACATTGGGAGTGATTTTTACGTCCAGAATGAAGCTGAGAACCTCCAAGTCGAAACCGGCCCCTACGCGGGAGCCCGAGATGGCGATCGTCCCGTTATCCTCTAAATCAGGTAGGTAATCGATGTTCAGTTCTATGGCCAGCCAGTCAGCATATATGGAGCCTGATCTGAAATTGATACCGGCTGAGTTTTCCGGTTCAAATTCGCCCCCTAGGTCGGGGACGGCGTAGTCCACGGCAATTCCCATATAATAATTTTCCGCCAAAACCGCCTGGGCGGGGAGTATTAGGGCAATAACCATCGTTAATACAGCAATCCCTAAAACACTTCTCATTCTTTCACTCCTTCTTTAGTCCTTGGCCACATGTGCAATTCCACAACCTAGCCTGTGCAGCGTGAATCCATTTCACGGACACGGCGGGCCGTCACATTACCAGTTGATTCATCTCGAAGATGGGCAGGCATACCGATAGAACGATAAACCCGATCACCACTCCCATGATCATGATCATAACCGGTTCGAGAAGAGAGGTCATGCGCATAACGCTCGTTTCGACTTCATTTTCATATACATCCGCTACTTTATAAAGCATTTCCTCCAGTTGGCCGCTTTGCTCGCCGATCTGAATCATTTGGATGGAGAGCCCTGGAAAGATGTTGTTTTTGTCCAGAGACTCAGCTAAAGGCTGGCCTTTACTGACATCTTTTGAGGCGCTTTCAATGGCTTCGGAAATCAACACATTTCCGGTGATATTGCTTACGATACCAAGTGCCGACAACATGGGGACCCCGTTTTCAAGGAGTGATCCCGTGGTTCTTGAGAAGCGGGCCACCGCCAGTTTCTTCAACAGCGGACCGACCAACGGGAAAACGATCTTGAAACGGTCGATGCCATGGCGCCCTTTAACGGTTTTGCGGATAAACAGGTAAGCTACCGCCAGGATGACCGCCAGGATCAACAGGACCCAGGCATAGGACTTCAAGAAAGCACTGGTGGCGATGAGAAATCGGGTGGGAGCCGGCAGCACCTGGTTCATATCGGCGAAAATTCCGGTAATCGTGGGAACGATACGGGTCAGGAGGAAAAAAAGCACCAAGGAACCGAAAAGGGTCATTAAGATGGGGTAGGCCATGGCCGAGCTGATCTTGTTTTTAAGGGCCTGTTGGCTTTCCATGATGTCCGCCAGGCGCTTGAGCACAATCTCAAGGGTCCCCGAGGATTCACCGGCCCGAACCATGTTGATGAACAGGGATGAGAATGTTTTCGGAAACAGGGACAATGCCTGGGCAAAGCTGCTCCCCTCGACAATGGTATCCTTGATTTTGGCCAGCGTCTTTTTCAGCGGGGTGGACCGGGTTTGGGGGATTAGGGCGTCGATGGCCGAAACCAGGGGAAACCCCGTACCGGCCAGGGTGGCCAGCTGCCTCGTCATCATGGAGACTTCCACCGCTTTCACCCGACCGAAAAGCAGCCGCCATGAAAAACCGCCGGGCTGCTTTTTCAGCGTGGCGGCTTCGTGCACCTCCTTAATAGCGGATGGGTATATGGCGGAGGCCCTAAGCTTTTGCCGGGCAGCGTAGGCGCTATCGGCATCGATGATCCCTGTGGTTTTTTTTCCCCTTTCATTCAATCCTGCGTATTCGAATACCGGCATCCTGATTTGCTACCAGATTTTGTTTTTAAATGCAATCTTGATAAGCGTGCTTTCAGGGTTGAATTTTCTTATCTTTTCAATTTCCTCGTGAACTACCAGAAGGCATCCATTTTAAAGACCTGACACAAAAAGAGCCCGGGGAAAATTCCCCAGGCTCCTTTTGTGATATCGGTTATTAGATGGCTGTTAGAAGAGTCCGGTCACCTTGCCAGACTCCACTTCCACATCCACTCTTCTAAAGGCCGGGTTGGAGCCCGTGCCGGGCATCAGGCTGATGGTTCCGGCGCAGGGGCACAGGAACTTGGCGCCGGAGTAAATCAGCACGTCCCTGACAGGCAGGGTCCATCCCTTGGGTGCGCCCTTAAGGGTCGGATCATGGCTCAGGCTGAGATGGGTTTTTACCATCATGGTGGCAAAGTCATCGTACTTGGGATCTTTTTCCAACATCTTCGCCTTGGCTTCCGCCTCGGGGGTCCAAGCCACGCCGTCCGCACCGTAAACTTCCTTGGCGATGATTTCCACGCGATCGCGCAGTTTCATTTCCAGGGGATAGAGGAATTTGAAGTCATTATCATCCTTACAGGCGTCGATAACGGCATCGGCGAATTCCAGGGCACCCTCGCCGCCCAGTTCCCAGTGTTTGGATTCAGCGCAACGCGCGCCGGCGGCCTCGGCGGCCCTGCGGACGACGTTGCACTCCTCGTCCGTATCGGTGTAAAAGCGGTTGATGCACACTACCGGGTTGATACCGGCCTTGCGAATGGTATTGATGTGATGCACCATATTGACACAGCCTTTTTCAACCATGCCTACGTTTTCCTGGGTGTACTCATCCGGCATGGCGATACCCGGTGTTACCTTGGGGCCGCCGCCGTGGCTCTTGAGGGCGCGGATGGTGGTAGTCAGCACCGATACGTTGGGTTTCAACCCGCTGAAGCGGGATTTGACGTTCCAGAATTTCTCAAAGCCTATATCGGCACCGAAACCCGATTCGGTGATATGGTAGTCGAACAGCTTCAGCCCCACCCTGTCGGCGATGATGGATGACTGGCCAACGGCGATGTTGGCAAACGGTCCCGCGTGTACCATGCAGGGGTTGTATTCCGCGGTACACATCATGGTGGGGTTGATGGTGTTACGCATAAAAGCGGTCATGGCGTTGCCGACTTCCAGGTCGCCGGTGGTTACCGGCTTACCGTTCTTGTCGAAGGCCACGGTGATGTTATTGAGCCGGTCCTTCAGGTCGGCCAGGTCACGGATAACCGACAGGATGGCCATACATTCCGAGCCCACGGCGATTCCGAATTTGGATTGCATGGTGAACCCATCAAAACGTCCGCCGATCCCGATAACGATGTTGCGCAGGGCCTGGGCACAAAAGTCGATGATCCAGCCCATTTCCACACGAGTGGGATCGATGTTCAACCGCGGCATGCCGGTCAGACGATCCAGCTGTTCATCGGAATAGTTGCGTTCATGCTGCATTCGTGAGGTCACGGCCACCATCGCCAGGTTGT
>CAZWGD010000203.1:0-4975 GCA_964633235.1 uncultured Desulfobacteraceae bacterium
GTGGCGAAACTCGATCTTGAAGAAGCCAGACGCGACATGCTGGCCGTTCTTGACATCCAACCCGGTCATCGTGAGGCCCTCCGCCATCTCTTCAACATCGACAAGTCTGACCCTCAATCGGAGCGCTTTCATGCAAGCAGTGCTGCGCTGCTAGACAGTCTCAACCCCCACGAAGAAAACCTGTTTATGGAGATTTTTGAGCAGTATAAACGTCTGGCCCCCAAACCAAGAGCAGCCAAAAGATTTATGCCGCGCCTGATCCGTATCTATCTGAATAGAGGCGAGTACCGCCAGGCTGAGGCATACCTAGCCGCTTTAATCAAAAAAGACGTCCATCAGCCCACGATTCCCGGCTTGCTCATGCGTTTGGCCGAAGGTTATGCAAGTGAGGGGCGTCGAAACCGAGTCCGAAGCTGCCTGGCCATTCTGACAAAACATTTCGGCACCAGCCACGAAGGTATGCGGGCCAGGAAGATGTTATCCAGCGCTTTTCAAGACCGGCAGTCATAGCCGTCGGCCGTGGGGTGATCCTCTGTTGGCCGGATGGGCCTGCCCCGGCCGGTACCGCTCAGCCCCCGCTCAACCCATCGACCGGAAATATTTTACGATCTGGGGAACCAGGTGGTGCTTTGGAAAGGATTGGACGATCGTCCGTAGGATTTTTTTGGCTTTGAGACTGTCGCCGCCGTTTTCGTGCAGTATTTTTGCCGCCTTGAAATAGGCCTCGGGGACGTCACCGTGTCCCTTGTTATGCTTAACGAAATAGGCATAGCAGTTAAGGGACTTGTTAAATTCGCCCCGCTGACGGTACCAGTCAGCCACCTGCAAAACGGCCCGGCCGGCCGGGGGCGTCATCTGATTGTCGATCATTTCCGCCAAAAGGTGCAGGGCCTGCTCCTTTTTGTGGTTTTTCATCAACAGACCAAAATGAATGGCCGCGTACTTGCCGGCCCTTTTCCGTTCCCCGGTCAGTTTAAGTAATCGGTAGTATTTCTCCGACAGGTTGACGTCGGATGGCTTCATGGCAATCTCTTCCCTTAAAAGCCCCATGGCCTTTTGAAATTGACCGGCTTTGATTAACACATCCAGGGTATTCAGCATCCGCTGTTTGGCGCTGACGTTTTTTTCCTCCGGGCGGGAAACCCCATGTTCAATGTAATCGTCATATGCGACCGTGTATCCGATTTTTTCATGATATTGAAGCAGAACATAGCCCATGAGGTGGTAGCTGATGATGGCGTACATCTGGCCGCAAAAAAGACTGAAAAATTTCCTGAGCGGTGGAGCAATCTCGAAAGGAATCGAAGAAAACAGATAGAGCGGACCGGATGACAGTAAAAAGAGAAAAAAATACATGAGCAGGTAGGGAAACCCGATCTTGAAAACAATGGGGATAAACAGCATGGGGTTGATGGCATGGATGATGGAGTTGGTGGCCACCAGGAGCATGATAATTGCCGGCATGAAGAGGGTAATCAGGACCACGAAAGACCATCCGGCCGCCGGCCCCGCGTTGACAAACAAAAATCCCCCGGCCGCACCGACCAGGCCATAGACAACAAACTGCTTAAAAACCTGGACCACGTCATCGTTTATCAGGCCCCAGGTCACTGCGGGCGCTCTCAGGCTGCCCCCGGCGGTATTGATCAGAACCGCATAGGCGTACTTCATCATGACAATCCAAACCAGGAGTTGAACAATCCAGTTGGCGGGTATCCATCCACCCAGGGCCGCCAAGGCCGTCGTGAACAGAAGGGGGGCTGGCTGGAAAGGATAGGCGAAAATAGCCCCCATCTTTTTCCAAAACGGTGGTAGGATGTTGGAAAGGCCGAGCGAGTTGGCTGTACGGCCACAGGCCGTGCAGAGGTAACGTTTTTCCTCGACGCCGTATTTATCGGCTCCCCGCAAGGTAATGCAGATTTTACAGAAATAGACATTGCAGAGATGGCAATGAAAGTGGGCCGCCTGCTCCGGGTGAAATGAACACGAAATTGTCATCTTAACCTCCTCCGGTACGGGACCCGAAATATATCCAGGGGAACATTTCCGGTTGACATGCCCACGGCTGTTCAGTATAAAATACTGGAGTACCGTCAAAAAAGCAATATGATTGCGGTTCAGGCTGGCTGTCGCGGGTATAATTATATGGACACACAATAATATAGGCGATTTGTCAATCATCGGCAGATAGGGGTCGCTGCCATGAATTGACTTTGAACCGTTGAGGTTTATGATGCGCGTGCCCGCCACCCTCGGT
This sequence comes from uncultured Desulfobacteraceae bacterium, assembly GCA_964633235.1. Lineage (GTDB taxonomy): Bacteria > Desulfobacterota > Desulfobacteria > Desulfobacterales > CAZWGD01 > CAZWGD01. The sequence continues at coordinate 2,258 of CAZWGD010000203.1, forward strand.
AAGCTATGGATCGTCGTGTTGGGCCTCCTCGTCTCCAGCCTGCTTATCCCCGATCCTGCCCTGACCTTACCCGTCAGAGTCGGCATCTATCAGAACTCGCCCAAAATCTATCTCGATGAAAAGGGCCGGCCGGCCGGTTTTTTCCCGGAAATCCTCAACCATATCGCCGCTCGGGAAGGCTGGCGCCTTGAGTACGTTCCCTGCGCCTGGGCCAAATGCCTTGAAGCTGGCACCCTTGACTTGATGCCCGACGTGGCCTGGTCCGAGGAAAGAGAAACAGGCTTTGACTTCACCAGCCGGGTTATTTTGGCCAACTGGTCCAGAGTTTATGCCCAGCCAGGTAACAGAATCAAATCCATTCTAGACCTTGATGGAAAAAAGGTGGCGGTCGTAGAAGGATCCATCCAGGCTCGCAAGCTTTCCCAGGACGCACAGGCGTATAGTATCATTCCGCATTTTATCAAGGCAAAGTCATTTGCCGCGGTTTTCGATCTAATCGCTAAAAAAAAAGTGGACGCCGGTATTACCAATCGTCTTTCAACTACCCGACATCGAGGGAACCGAGGTGTTAAACAGAATTCGGAGCCTGGATACCGATGTTGCGGCAACTCCCATCATTGCCATGACATCCTACGCCATGGCCGGTGACCGTGAAAAACTGCTGGACGCCACCTGTGACGGCTATATTGAAAAACCGATCAATCCCATGCTGGTCGTTGACCAGATCAGGCGAATATTAAGGAACCTCAATGAAAATACTCGTGGTTGAAGACACGGAGGACTCCAGGATTCTCCTTGAAAGGCTGCTCCAAAGCCAAGGACATACCGTTATCAGTGCCATTAGCGGTGTCGAGGCCTTGACGCTTGCCCGCCGGGAACAGCCCGGTCTGGTGATTTCTGACATTCTGATGCCGGAAATGGATGGCTTCGATCTTTGCCGGCGCTTCAAGGCGGACCCGGTGCTGGCCGCAATTCCCTTCATCTTCTATACGGCCACATATACCGAAAAACAGGATGAAGAACTGGCCATGCGCCTGGGAGCCTCTCGTTTTATCCTTAAACCCGCCCCACCCCAGGAGCTGATCAAGATCATCCGGGAAGTTACCGATAGCGAAAAGGGCCCTCCCCGCCGCCCCGGGGGAAACAAGCTGGACGCCCTCCATCGGCATGTGGTCTCTAAAAAACTGGATAAAAAGGTCAGGGAGCTCGGCGAAGAGCGTGAAAAGCTGAAGCAAAGCCGGGAAAAATACCAACGTCTGGTGGAATCGTTGAGGAAGAATTATTTTTTTTACGCCCATGACACCAAGGGGGTCTTCACCTATATCAGCCGCTCCATAACCACGGTTCTGGGCTACTCCCAGGAGGAGTTTTTAACCCATTACTCGAAGTATCTATCCGATAACCCGCTTAATACAAAGGCAGAGGCTTACACCCGGCGAGGCCTTCAGGGCGAAAAGCAACCCCCGTATGAGCTTGAAATTGTACATAAAAACGGCTCTTTCCGACGACTGGAAGTCACTGAGGAGCCCATCTTCGATAGAAGCGGCAGGGTCGTTGCCGTGGAAGGCATCGCCAATGACATCAGCGAGCGCTATGAGGTGGTAAAAATCTTGGCCGAGGCCAGGGATGAATGGGAAAGAACCTTTCAGGCTATCCATGACCCAATCCTCATCCTGGATCCTCAAATGCGTATTGTGCGTGTCAACCGGGCGGTCGAAACCTTGCTTGGAAAACCTCCTGAGACCTTGGAAAATCAAATTTGTCATCACGTATTCCAGGATGATGAGCGTCCGTGCCCGGGGTGTCCGGTGGCCGATACGCTTAAGGATTCACATCCCCATTTTGGCGAAATCGAACATGGAATACTTAATAAGACCTTCATTGGCTCTGCATCCCCAAATTTTGATCCGGATGGAAACCTCCTGAGTGTGGTCTACTACTTGAAGGATATTACGGAGAGGAAACAGCTCGAAAACCAACTTCGCCGGGCCCAGAAGCTGGAAGCCCTGGGTACCCTTGCCGGAGGCATCGCCCATGATTTCAACAATATTCTCTCGGCCATCCTGGGTTATAGCGAAATATTGTCTATGGAACTGCCCCCGGACTCGGACAACCAAGCCTATCTCCGGCAAATCATTGCCGCCGGTAACAGGGCAAAAGACCTGATTATGCAGGTTCTGACCTTCAGCAGCGATCAGCAGAGTGAGCAAAAACCGGTTCGGGTTCAGAATGTTCTAGAAGAAGCGCTGAAGCTGTTGCGGCCTTCGATCCCGGCAACTATAAAAATACGCCGGCATATCGATCCTAAATGCCGAATGGTCCTCGCAGACCCATCCCAAATCCATCAACTGATAATGAATCTGTGTACCAACAGCTATCATGCATTGCGTGAAACCGGCGGTTTATTGGATTTATCATTGCATCAAGTTCACCTAGGCCCCGAAGGCTGCCGTGCCGATTCCAATCTTCAGCCCGGTGAATTTATGAGGCTTGAGGTCAGCGACACGGGCTGCGGCATGGATAATGCCACGCGGGACAGGATTTTCGACCCCTATTTCTCCACAAAAAAAAAGGGGGAGGGCACCGGCCTGGGCCTGTCAGTGGTTCTGGGTATTATTAAAAGCCTCGAGGGCCACATCGCCGTGCACAGCGAACCCAATCTGGGAACCACCGTTGAGGTTTATTTGCCCATTATCCAGGCCCGTTCAGGACCTCAAT
>CAZWGD010000204.1:0-4936 GCA_964633235.1 uncultured Desulfobacteraceae bacterium
ATATCGTGTACGTGGGCGGCAAAGGCTATTACTACGATGAACAAATCCAGGAATCCCTGGCCCAATTCGGGCTTTATCCAACCCAGGATGACCTGGACGCCATTTTCTGGGATTTTCTCGACCCTGAAATCAAGCGGGCGATAATCGGCTTCCAACACGAAACCAAGCCCACGCCCAAAGAGGCTTCGGGGGATGTATCCCGCATACACGCTTTCGATATGCGGCGCCTGCAATATCTCAGGTTCGCCCGCACCGATCAATCCGATATCGTCCGTCTGCCGAGTAGACTGGTCGGGCGCCTACACAACAAATCCCGCGATGAGATCGAGCAGTATTTTCTAGTAAAGGAACGCATTCTCAAGACCATGGAATTGAAAAAATACGTGTTCGCCATATTCAGGCTGCAGCGGTTTTTCTCTCAAAGCGGCCAGTCGGAGCGACCTACAGGTTTATCCCGGGATTCCATGGATATCTATTTTATCGATACCCTGTGCAGGCTGAATGACGACAGGTCCTTCTGGACCGGCATCTCCCCTGCCTACAGTTTGCAGCCCTATCTCAAGCGATATGCCGTTATGTATTTTGACTATGCTTTTCCCCGGGAAGACCCCGCCCAGGTCTATATACATTCTTTTATAAACAGGCACCGTGTTTACGTGCCACCTGAAAAGGTGCAAGAGAGCATCCGGGAGGCCTGCAATCTGTTTGAAACCAGTTGGCAAACCATTAAACGGATGGACCTCAGGAGCTTCAACCGCCTCTACCGGAAACAGGCCCTGAAGCATCATCCTGACCAGGGAGGGGATGAGGCCTCCTTTGTCAGGTTGAAAACCCTTTACGAGGGGATCAAGAGGCAAAAAAGCCGCTGATACTCTAAGAAGAAGGGGCCGGGCCATCCTTAAAGAACCGCTATTATCCTGGCGACTGATTTAAAAAGGATCTACTGCAGACTTAATGATGTTTTCAGAAAGGAATCTAAAATGCGTGTTGTCTCCTTAGCGGTCAGCACAAAAAAGGGCACGCCGAAAAACCAGGTTGAGACGGTCGAGTTGCGTAAAAATCACGGTGTAGAAGGTGACGCCCATGCGGGTGCCTGGCACCGGCAGGTCAGCTTTCTGGCCTCGGAAAGTATTCGCATCGCCGGAGAACAGGGCCTGGATGTATCCTTTGGCGATTTCGCCGAGAATATCTCCACGGAGGGTATTGATTGGACCAAACTTCCCGTGGGCATGCGGGTGCGGATAGGCGGGGAGGCGGAGGTAGAGATTACTCAAATTGGAAAGGAGTGTCACCGTAAATGTGCCATCTACTATAAGGCCGGAGACTGCATCATGCCCAGGGAGGGTGTTTTTGCCCGGGTTATCGTGGGTGGACGCGTTCGCGTCGGAGACAAGATTCAACTCCTGGACGACCGGCAGAGTCCGAAGTAAAGAGGGTTTTTATTTTTTGGGTTGACACCAGTCAGTGCAATTATTATCGTTCATAGGCGATAAACGATAATTAATCGGAACAAAACATGGGAACAGGCCAACTCTCCAAAATTTTCAAAGCCCTGGGACATCCTACCCGGATCAGAATCGTAGAGCATCTTATCCATATCGACACCTGTGTCTGTGGTGATATCGTCGACATCTTCCCCTACTCCCAGTCGACCATCAGCCAGCATCTGAAGATGTTGAAGGAGTCCGGCATCATTTGTGGAGAAGTCGAGGGCCCAAAAACGTATTTCTGCGTGGATAAGGCCATTTTGCGGGAATTCAAACAATACGTTCAACATTTATAGCCATGGCAAAAAAACGTCAACCACCTGAAGCGCATGGGGACCGTGGGAACACGATGTCTCCTGAATCGGGTTTATCAACCTCCGGCATCACGATCATGCCCACCATGGATGAGGCGGTTTCGGCATGTTCAACTCAGCCCGCCGACCCTCTGGCGCACCATGAGAAACCCGGATATAGACTTTGCCCTTATGTAGAGCGGTTTATGGACACCGAAGCGGGACAAATCCCGGTTATCAAATCAACCCTGGAAAAAGGCGATCTTTTTTCCACTTTCTACGTGCGCTGCGGTATCAGACGCTACCGCTACACGGTTTCACCGGGTCTCTATGCCGTGGGAGAACCGAACAGGGACAGCGAGGTGCTGGTCACCGCCAACTTCAAGCTGACCTTTGATCATCTCAGAAAGGCGCTGGGCACCGTCGATGCGTGGATTCTGGTGCTGGACACCAAGGGGATCAACGTCTGGTGCGCGGCAGGCAAGGGAACCTTTTCGACCGGCGAGCTGGTGAACAGGATTCAGTCAGCGGGTCTTGAAAAAGTAGTGGCCCACAAACGGGTCATCGTTCCCCAGCTAGGCGCCACCGGAGTATCTGCAAAAGAGGTCAGGCGCCGGTCTGGATTCCGGGTCGTATATGGTCCGGTACGTGCCGTTGACATTCCCGCCTTTTTGGAGCGCGGCAGAAAAAAAGATGCGCGGATGCGGGAAGTGACCTTTACCATGTATGAACGTGCGGTTCTAACCCCGGTGGAGATGCAGATGACCTTGAAACCGGCCCTGATCACCGTCCTGGTCCTGTTGGCTATTTCCGGCCTGGGGCCCGGATTCTTCAGCTTTTCAACCGCCCTGCAACGGGGTGTGATGCCGGTTGCCGCCCTGATAACCGGTATCCTGTCGGGAGCATTGATAACACCCCTTTTGCTGCCGTTTATTCCGGTCAGGGCGTTCGCGCTGAAGGGCATCATTGCCGGAAGCCTTTCAGCCCTGCTGTTATTGGGTGTCCTATCATCGGTCATTACAGGAACTTCGGCTTTTCTGGCCCTGTTTTTGTTCAGCGTGACCGTCAGTTCTTTCCTGGCCATGAATTTTACAGGATCAACCCCTTTTACCTCCCCCTCCGGCGTGGAGAAGGAAATGAAGCGCTACATCCCGATTCAGATGGGTTGTCTGGTGTTTTCATGCGGATTTTGGATCTATTCGGCGTTTTAACAAAAGGATAAAGGCTATGAAAGAGATGCGCTACCTGGATGATGTATCCTCTCTGGTGCTGGATGAAGAGAAATGTATCGGCTGCCGTTTGTGCACAGAAGTCTGTCCGCATGCGGTTTTCGAAATGCGTGAAAATTCGGCCGAGACCGCAGGGGCCAAAGCCATGATTGTTGATTTCAACGCCTGCATGGAATGCGGTGCCTGTGTCACCAACTGCCCTTCCAAAGCCATAGCCGTCAGTCCCGGCGTGGGCTGAGCCGCCTATATTATCCAGGTCTGGATAAAGGGCAAGGAAAACGCTTCCTGCGGAGCCGCCGGCTGCTGCTGAAGCATCCCATGCAACGACGCACAATGTCTGGAAGCGGCGATCAGTTCAGGGGAAGCCGTTTAAAACATCCGGGATTCTCGGGGTTATAAAAATGATCCATGGGGCCGTGGTCAAGATAGTGCCGATGCCAACGGTCCAGGGCTTCCCGATCCAACACCACTCCCAGTCCGGGTCCTTCAGGTACGGGGATGACATTATTTTTCTGCCGGAAGGGACCGTCCTGGATAACATCGGCGACCTGCCATCGAAACAGGGATTGACTCGGTTCGTGTATCCAGGGCATGGCCGCCGTCATGTGCAGGTAAGCTGAGGTGCAAATACCGGCATCCCCGCTGTAACACCAAAACCCCACCCCCATGGCTTCGCAAGCGCCGATGAAGCGAATGGCACGGTTGATGCCGCCCAAAACGGCAAAATTTACCACGATATTATCCGGAACCCCCAGGGCCACCGCCCGCCGGATATCCGGAACGTGCGTGGAAAAGGGGATGCTGGAGTGCCGGCGCAGCATGGCCATTTCCTCAAAAGTAGCCACCGGATCTTCGTAGTTCCTGATGTCGTAGGGTTCAATTTCCCGCAGGATCCGCCTGGCGGTGGCTAGCGACCACTGCATGTTGGCGTCCAGCCGAATCATGGCATCCGGCCCCAGCACCTCCCGGATTGCCCGTACGGTTTCGATCTCCAGACGTGGGTTTCCCTGGATCAACTTACCTTCAAATAAAGTCGAACCGTGGGCTTCCTTCATTCGGAGGCAGTAATCGGCCACGGCCATGGGGTCCATTTCACCACCCAGCCCGTTTTTTTCAGCTCTGTAGGCAAAATACTCCGTGAAGGGAATTTCCTTACGCACCGCGCCGCCCAAAAGCTGGTACAATGGTTGGTCCCAGAGCTTCCCCTTGAGATCCCACAGGGCGATCTCCAAGCCACCAAAGGCCGTTACCGACGAACTGTCATCCGTATTCTGAACAATCTGCCAGGGTGGTACACATACATTCTCGATGCCGGCGATATCCAGGGGATCCTTTCCGGTCACCCTGGGGACCATCTCCTTTATCGCCGGGGCCAGATGGGCCGACGGGGCCTCTCCAAGGCCGACAAGCCCCTGGTCGGTCAGCACTTCGATGATGGTCTTGGAAGTCCCCGGATAGTAGCCGCCGGTCCATAGAAAGGGTGTTTCCAGGGGAATGTTGACGGGGGTTACTTTTACATCGCTGATTTTCATGGTGTCATCCCTTGTTCGCATTAAGGGCGGGTTCGCATTAAGGGCGGGTTCGGGTTAAGGCTGGCCTGAAGACCGGCCCGTATCATGTCCATGACGCCTGCATTCTATCCAGTTCCTTGCGCATATCGTCGGCCAGAGGTTCCGGCCGGTGCTTCATGGTTTCCAGGGTCAGTTCCTGGAGTCGTTGTTCGAAACGCTTTGCTCCCCCTTCCTCCCAGTCGGCATTGATACTGCGGTCAAAGAGGGTGGAGTAGCGGATCCCTCTAAAATGGTCCATGGTATGGGTCTCCTGCAGATAATTGCCGGCGGGCCCCACCTTGTGGATCAGATCAAGGGCCATGGACTCCCGGTTCAGCGGTATCCCTTGCATGAAATGTGATACGGCATCAACAATG
>CAZWGD010000205.1:0-4921 GCA_964633235.1 uncultured Desulfobacteraceae bacterium
GCCACCGGGTTCGAGACCAAACAGATGCTGGTGTGCCCCGTTTCCTATGGGCGATACCTGCTGGGTGTGATTCAGCTGATGAATCGACGGGATGGTACCGCGTTCGGAGACCTTGAGGAACGATCCTTACGGAAACTTGCCCACATCCTCGGCATCGCCTTTTATCATCGCAAGCACATCAAGCTCGGAAAAAAGACCAAATTTGACTGTTTGCTGGAAAATAATGTCATCACTCGAAAAGCGCTGGATAGTGCCATTACCGACGCCCACCGCAGAAAGGAACCCATAGAGGAAGTCCTTTATAAACATCTGAAGATTTCCAAGGAGGAGATCGGTAAATCATTGAGCCGGTTTTACGGCGTGCCCTTCAGACAGTTCACCGACAGCATACCGATTCCCAGTGATCTGCTGATGGGACTCAAGGTTCCCTTCATGCGCAGCAATTACTGGGTACCCCTGGAAACCGAGGACGGCAAAGTCGTCATTGCCGTGGATAACCCCAACGATCTTCAAAAAATCGATTTGATCCGCTCCCTTTTTAAGGATACTGAACTCAAATTCTGCGTGGCACTCAGAAGCGATATCCTTGAATTCATCAAGCTTTTTTCCGAAGATGAAAAAGAGCTGGCCGGTATCGATGAGATCATCTCCCAGCTCCAGGATGAGGCCGAAGAGTTCGAAGACTCGGAAACCAGCGTGGATGAAGCCGACAGCGCCGTTGTCAAGCTGGTCAATAAAATCATCATGGACGCCGTGGCCCGGGACGCCTCGGATATCCATATCGAGCCCTATCCGGGAAAACAGAACACTCAGGTAAGGCTGCGGGTGGACGGAAACTGCTACCTGTACCAGACGGTTCCCTATCACTTTAAAAATGCCGTGATCTCACGGATTAAGATTATCGCCGATCTGGATATCACCGAGCGTCGCAAACCCCAGGACGGCAAGATCAAGATTAGAAGACACGGCGGAAAGAACATCGAGTTGCGGGTGGCCACAATTCCCACCCAGGGCGGGCTTGAGGACGTGGTGTTGAGGATTCTATACGCCGGAGAGCCCAAGCGTCTGGATGCCATGTACTTTTCGGAGAGGAACTTTGCTAACTTTTTGAGTGCCGTTACCAAGCCGTACGGTATCATCCTGCTTTGCGGCCCCACCGGGTCAGGAAAAACGACCACCCTGCACTCGGCCCTGGCCTATATCAACAAACCCGAAACCAAGATCTGGACGGCCGAAGATCCTGTCGAGATCACCCAGCCCGGATTGCGCCAGCTTCAGGTAAAGCCCAAAATCGGCCTGAATTTCTCGTCGGCCATGCGATCTTTTCTAAGGGCCGATCCGGATGTCATCATGGTGGGTGAGATGCGGGACCAGGAGACAGCCCAGATCGCCATCCAGGCATCTTTGACCGGGCACCTGGTGTTTTCCACCCTGCACACCAACAGCGCTCCTGAGAGCATTATAAGGCTATTGGAAATGGAAATGGACCCCTTTAATTTCGCCGATGCTATTCTAGGCATCATGGCCCAACGGCTGGTCCACACCTTATGCCCCCGATGCAAACAAGGCTATCATCCGGCCAAAAAGGAGTATGACGAACTGGTGAGGGAGTACGGTGCCGAGGCATTTCAAGAGAAGCTCAAGATTCCTTACACGGATGATTTGGTTCTACACAAGCCCGAGGGCTGCGCATACTGCAATTATACGGGTTATCGTGAGCGCATGGCGCTGCATGAGTTGTTGATGGGAACCAAAAAAATCAAGCAGTTGATCCTGAAACGTTCTTCTGTGGAGAAGATCACGATACAGGCCTTGCAAGACGGGATGACGACCCTACGACAGGATGGGATCGAAAAGATCTTTGCCGGGCACTGCGACCTGCTCCAGGTGCGGAAGGTGACCATCCGGTAGTACCTGACGACTAATTCCGATCCTTCCGGTTTAGATGAAGCCTTAAAAGTCCGCCGTATGGGGCTTAGGCTATCCCGACAGCCACGTATAGGCCCCTGATCGAAAATACCTCCCTTGAATCCCTACCTTGGCCTTTGCGCCGCTTTTCGAAACCGCTCCAGTTGTTCTGCATAGTAGCGTTTATTTTCACGTGAGAGCCTCACGGCCATGGTAGCCGCCTCCACCGCCAGGGCATATTTTCCATTGATAAAATAACTCTCGGCCAGGGTGTCGAAAATATGGGCCGACGGCTTCAGGTCAACCGCTTTGCGGGCCAGAAGAAGCGCCCTGGCCGGGTCATGGAGGCGCGTATCTTCAGTGGTGGCATGCAGCCATGCCAGATTGTTGAGGATTTCGGGATTGTCCGGGTCCAAATGAAGTGAGCGGCTGTAAGCATCCATGGCCTTGCGGGTCTCATCCATTTGATAGTACAGGTCTCCCAAGGTGCTGAAGAGATCGGGATCATGGGGTGTTTTTTCCACCGCGGCCAACAGGATTTTCTCAAGATGATGTGCACTGAGGGTAGTACCGATGTGTCCAAAATTCAGTTGATATGTCAAAATGGCAGTCAGCAGGCAACAGGCCAGATAAATGATGACGCCCCTTTTGACCTTGGTACGATGCTTTTCGATCCAGGACCGATCCTGCTCACATCTTTGCAGATAGGCAATCCGTTCAGATATACTGAAATGGTGCCAATTGGGTTTCCGGGGAGAAACCCCGCTGACAGTGGTGATTTTATGAAAAGCTGAAATCAGGGATTGGGCGTTGCCCAGCAGTTGAAATACATACGTGTCTGCCTGGCGTTCAAAATTGCGCATGAAGTATCCAAAAATATAACGGAAATAGATGAAAAAAATCAGGATGGCGACCAGGCTGAAACCCAGGGAGGTTGTGGTGGTGGCCTCTCTGTTGGTGATATCGAACAGGTGTTGAAGGGGCTCGACGTACAGGATTAGATAGACGAACAACTCTAAAAAGGTATAGGAAAACAGCAGATAGCCGCTGAAGAATACAAGGTACCAGAGCAGATGCTTATGTTTGACATGCCCGATTTCGTGAGCAATAACCGCATCTAGATCTTCAGGTTCGAGAAACTGCAACAGGGCTCTGGTCACCAGAAGATAGCGGGCTCTTTTTACCAGCCCCATAACCCCTGCCGTGATCATCCTGCCCCCGAAGATGGGCCAGTACAGGATATCGGTGTACACCAATCCCGCCTGCGCGCACAGGTTCCGTATGCGTGAACGGACCGGCCCCTGTTCCAGAGGGCGGCAGCGCCACATTTTTTGAATTACCACCGGTCCCAGGAGGGCAATGGAGAGCAGGAACACCAGAGCGTATGCCACTTCGCCCATGGGAGTGGACAGAAAGTGCCGGGGCTGTTCAAAAGGCAGCCGTTCAATAATGTCGATAATGCCTGAAAAAAAGAACCAGGGAAGGATGATGGGGAAATTGATGCGTATGTTTGAGTGGATGTAGGCGCTTCTCGTCATGCCGGCCCGGTATATTATCTGGTAGGCGGGGTAAGCCAGATACCATATGACCGACAGGTAAGCCATAAACAGTGCGATAAACAGAAGTCCCTGAACCGTGGGGATAGCGGCCACGATAGATATCTTGGATACATACCAGGGCAGGTGGAGCCAGTACAGGCCGGCCACGAAGAGAACGACGGCGGAAACGGACTGGCGTCTCATTACGGTATTGAAGTAAAGGTCCGATACGTATCCGGACAGCGTGTCCGTCCGCAGTGATATGCGTCGCATTACTCCCCTGAATTGAACGACCGTCAAGGCGTAGAAAAGGAAGGTCAGCCCCAGGAATAGGAAGACCGTTTCCAGAGCGCTGAAATGGGGGGTCTCAGGGGGGTGGTACGCCAGATACAGCAGCAAGACAATGATGGTGTAGAAAAAATTGGTGAACATGACCCATTTCTTTCACCGGAGGGAGGCTTTTGGTTTTCTGAAATAACGCTCTTTCTCACTGTAGACACACCCGCAGTAAGCTTGGCGATACATATTCAATTTTTTTGACTCGGAGATGCCTGTCCGCCATCCCTCGCGGAAATCATGATAAAAAAAGGGGATCCCCACGGTCTCGCCGATGGATTCCCCCAAGGCCTTTAGGGTATCGTGGCGCTGGAACTTGCTGTACAATAGGGTTGATGTAAAAAAGTCGAACTTACCCCGTTTCGCCATCATTGCCGTACTGCGCAGACGATCCTGATAGCAGTACAGACAGCGCTGTTTCTCCCGATAGGCCACGTTTTGGATGAACCCCTCCAGATCGTACCCCTCCTGATAAATCATGGGTAGACCGATGGCATCGGCGTAATCCCGCAGGGTCTCCTGGCGTTTGACACATTCGGAATAGGGATGAATATTGTGCCGGTAAAAAAAACCCCGGACCGAGAAATCGTCCTTGCGCAGGAGCATGACGGGGTAAATGGCACATGGCCCGCAACAGATGTGCAGCAGTATTTTCAATTGCGTGTACCGAAAATAGCGGTGCCGATGCGGACCAGGGTGGCGCCCTCCTCTATGGCAACTTCGAAATCCCCGGTCATTCCCATGGAAAGTTCATCCAGTTGGACATTGGGGATGTTCATGGCGGCCAGATCATCGCGAAGTTCCCGCAGGGCTCTGAAATAGGGCCGTACTTTCTCGGGCTGATTGAAAAAGGGGGGCATGGTCATCAACCCCTTCACGGAGAGGTTCTCAAATTTGCTGAGGCGGGTGATCAAAGCGGCTGCCCGGTCTCGGGAAACACCCGATTTGGAGGTTTCGGCTCCAATATTCACCTGGATCAAAACCGCCTGGGTTTTCGGCACCCCGGCGGCACGTTTATTGATTTCCCGGGCCAATTTTTCCGAATCCACGGAATGAATCAAATCAAACAGTCTCACTGCGTACTTGGCCTTGTTGGATTGAAGATGACCGATGAAATGCCAGGATACGGAATGGTGGGA
>CAZWGD010000206.1:0-4894 GCA_964633235.1 uncultured Desulfobacteraceae bacterium
GCACCGGCGGCGACAATGATCTCTTCGGGCGTATAGGAACAGAAATGGCCGATGATCTTGGCGCCGGTTTTATTTTTCCATGATCTGGCATGGGAAAACGGATCCCTGGCGATATCCAAAAATGGTGTTAATGTGTCCATTATGAGCTTCCATCCGGATGGGCCGCATCCGAGTTTCGAGATAGTCAACCGGGCATGTCGCCGATTGTGCGTTGCCGATCACCCGGAAGGCTGTTTTGATATGTCAGCCGTGGTTCGGGCCAGCAGGCGCGTCAATGACGCAAAATCCTCCACGACCCGACACGCCCCGGCCTGCAGAAGGCGCCGCCGCAGAACCTGCTCATCCGGAGCCATGAACGTGAAGCCGATGCCGATGAATCCGGCCCTCGACCGCACGGCGGCGATCATATCGTCAGGCATATCCCCCACATAAAAAGCCCCGCAGTCTTTGGGCAACTGCCGGTTTTGCCGGAGCCTTTGGAAAACGGCATCCAGCATAAACGGGTGGGGTTTGCTTAGAGAGATGTGTCGGCCTTCCGTTTCCTGAATCTTCTTTTCCGCTTCCAGGCACTGATCAAGGGTTAAAACCATGTGAAAATATTTTCCAATACCGTGCAAATCCAAGGGGTAATCGGCTTCGGCCTGGGGCCTTCCCGTAGCAACGGCCAGGATATTTCCTCCGGACAGGCTTTCCAGGGTCGAGGCTGTGGCAATGAGCCGTTCCCGGTCAATCAGCCCGTCTTGCCGATAAAACTCAGGAGTCATGCCATAGGTTGATGTGAACAAGGCTGGGCCCAGGTAGATCTCCTGGAAGATCTGCTTGATGATATTGCCCTTTCCCACATCACCGGCGCTCATGGCGGCCACGAAAGGATCGTCCTGCCATCCCCGTTCCGCCAACAGCCGCGCAAGGGGGGTGTCGGCGGTGACCAGAAATCCTGCCAGGGCGGAAACGTCGCAGCACGCCAGGTTTCGTTGATAGCCGCTCGGCACGTCCTCCCATGAGGGGCAAGCCACTTGTGAAAACAACAGATGCAGCACCCGGTAGGTCAGATCCCAGTCGTTGTTCAGCCCCCCGCTCTGTTTAACATGCGAAAGGTCGGACAGGGAAAAGAGCGGATCCGGAAGATCCTGCCAGCCATGGGCGCCCTTCAAAAACAGCCGCGCCGTTTTTCTGACCGTATCCCGGTAGGAACGCGAGACATCGATGATAACCCCATCCATATCAAAGACAACCAGTTTTTTTTCAGGCGGGGATTTCATGGCGATGAGAATCCGGATCCATTGGAATGGGAAGGCTGCACGGACGGGTATTTGTTCTTGATATAGGCGTAAAGTGCATCCCTGGTGCTTGAAAAGGCCAATTGATCCCAAGGAATCCGATGAGGGCCAAACAGCCCTGTTTCCAGGGTTTCGTCCCCCGCCTGTAACCTTCCGCTGCGATAAGAAGCTTCGTAGACAATCACCACTACCTCACTATGGGTATATGAAAAAACACCTACCGGCTCACCAATGTCAACCTTCAGCCGGACCTCTTCCCAGGTTTCCCGGGCTGCGGCCCGAGGCACCGGTTCATGAATATCGACAAATCCGCCGGGCAGCACCCACTTGCCGTATCCCGGGGATATGCTCCTTCGCAGCAGGACAATTTTATTATTGATTTCCACGATCGTACAGGCAGCCACCTTGGGGTCGATGTAAAATACAAAATCACATTCAGTGCACACCAGCCGCTGGGGCTCACCCTCCTTGATCTGTTTTTTATTGAGTCTACCCCCGCAAAGCGGACAAAAACGATATGGCGCATCGGGTTTCATGAAAACCACACCTCCTTCAACGGCCCGTCCATAATCGTTGGGCATGATACTTCGGAAATCCCATGGCGGCAATTTTTTCGACGGTTACGGCGATATCATAGGGAATGTATCTGGCTTGAAGGGTTCGCTCCGCCCCATCCCAAATCAAATATTTTGCCCTGGGGTCCCTATCCCTGGGTTGCCCCACACTGCCGGCATTGATCACGTACTTATAGCCCCTCTTCAGCCGGATCTTGCTGCGACCCAGTCCCGAGCGGTTGATTCTGTTGCCGTCATAAGCCACCATCTCCAGAAGGTGGGTATGGCCCACAAAGCATAACCGCTCCGGCAGGTGTTGCATTTCACGAACAATCTGCGCTGCACCGGCATGGGTTAGGTAGATCGTGGGCGAATCCGGGGGAAATCCATGAACAAAACGGCTTCCGTAGACTATCCTGAACTTTTTTAACCCACGGATGTGCGCTAATGACTCTTGGGACAGGTGCTGGACGGTTTTCCGCATGGATTCCTGCGCCAGGGGGTTGAACCGGCGCAGGCCTTCGGGGTCCGCGGCGGCGATCTCATGGTTTCCCGCAATGGATAAAATACGACGCTCCCGAATGCAACGCAGCACAGCTTCCGGTTCCGGGCCGTAACCGATATTATCTCCCAGGGAGATGACGTGCTTGATCCCCTGTTTGTGGATGTCTGCGAGGACCCGCTCGAAGGCCTCCATGTTGCCATGGATATCAGAAACGACGGCAATATTCATCTTGCATGCATGCCAAACAGATAACTTCTAAAACAGCACCTCAATTGAATAAGTTAAGGTACCTGGATATCAGCTGGGGACCGAAATAGATGTAGGCTATGGCGGCGATTGAGAGAAATGGGCCGAAAGGAATGGCCATTTTCATATTTTTTTTGGACCGCACCATGATCAGTGCACCGGTCACTGAACCCACGCCCGAGGCCAGAAAAATGGTGAAAAGAACCCCCTTCCATCCCACGAGGGCGCCGATCATGGCCAATAGTTTTATATCACCTCCCCCCATCCCCTCTTTGCGGGTGAGGAGCCGATAAACCACCGCCACAATATAGAGGCTGCCACCGCCGGCCAGCAGACCGAGCAGCGCATCCCGCCAGGTTATCCCCGAAAGCAGAAAAGTGGCCAAAAAGGCCAGGGGGATCCCCGGCAGGGTAATGGTATCCGGGATGATCCGGTGGTCCAGATCGATATAAGCAACCACGAGAAGAGCGGCCACAAACACATAATAAATCAAGGCCTCGAGGGACAGGCCGAACTTAAGATAAGTACAGAAGGCCAACAGCCCGGCGGCGATCTCAACCACGGGATAACGGAGAGAAATGCGCCCCCCGCAACTTCTGCACCGCCCCCGCAACCACACATAGCTCAGCACGGGAATATTGTCATAAAACCGCAGTCGGGTGCCGCACCGGGGACACATGGATCCTGGAAAAATGACCGATCTTCCGTGTGGAAGCCTGTGGATACAGACGTTTAAAAAACTGCCTATACACATGCCCAATAAAACGACTGATATCCCCGTGATGCGGCCGTCAATCATCCGGAAAAGATTATTTGCCTTTCTTAAAAAAAGCAAGCGCCATATTGTCAAAATTGAAATTGTTCT
The DNA here is from genome assembly GCA_964633235.1 of uncultured Desulfobacteraceae bacterium. Taxonomy (GTDB): domain Bacteria; phylum Desulfobacterota; class Desulfobacteria; order Desulfobacterales; family CAZWGD01; genus CAZWGD01. The sequence continues at coordinate 3,451 of CAZWGD010000206.1, forward strand.
TATCTTATCTTCGTCCCTTTTTAGGTTCTCTGGGGGACTCTCAGCAAAAAAAGATATGAACATCCGGATTTCCGGGTTAGGAGTATGCATGGCCAAAGCGGACGTCGATGATTTAATCAGCATCATCGAGGAAGAGGAAAATGATGTAGCGATACCGGAAGTATTACCCCTCATGCCGGTGAGGGATGTGGTCATATTCACGGATATGCTGCTGCCCCTTTTCGTGGGGAGGCAAAAGTCGGTTCAAGCCCTGGAAGAGGCTGTCGCCGGGGATGGATTCATGTTCCTGGCAACCCAAAAAAATCCCGGCATTGAAAAGCCCGCTACCGAGGACATCTATAAAATCGGAACGGTCAGCCGGGTCCTGCGGATGCTGAAGCTGCCCGACGGCAGGGTTAAGGCCCTGGTGCAGGGTATTTCAAAGGCCAAGATCGTTCAATATGAACGCGGCAAGGCTTATTTCCGGGTGAAGCTGAAAATGCTTCCCGAACATCCCGCAGGTGAGCCCACGGTTGAAACCGAGGCCCTCATGCGCAATGTGCGGGATAATTCAGAAAAAATTCTGGCCTTTCGAGGCGAGTTTACCGGCGATATCGCGGCTATTTTAAACAGCATTGAAGATCCCGGCAAACTGGCTGACCTGGTGGCCTCTAACCTGCGGCTTAAAATCCATGAATCTCAAATGGTCCTGGAGGTCATCGATCCGGTAAAACGCCTGGAAAAGGTAAACGGACTGCTTTCCCGGGAAGTGGAACTCTCCTCCATGCAGGCCAAGATCCAATCCCACGTCAAGGATGAAATTTCCAAAAACCAGCGAGATTACTTTTTACGCGAGCAGGTGCGTGCCATTCACCAGGAGTTGGGTGAAAGTGACGAAAAAACCAGGGAAGTGCAGGAGTATCGCAAAAAGATCAAGCGCGCCAAGATGCCTCGCGAGGCCAGAAAAGAGGCTGAAAAGCAGGTCAGACGCTTGGAGCAGATGCACCCGGATGCTGCCGAATCCTCGGTTGTACGCACCTATCTTGACTGGATTGTAGAAATGCCCTGGAGCAAGGCCTCCAAAGACGATATCAACTTAAAACGCGCTAAAAAAACACTTGATGCCGAGCATCACGGTCTGGATACGGTAAAGAACCGTGTCATCGAATACCTGAGTGTTCGCAAGTTGAATCCAAAGATGAAGGGGCCGATTCTCTGTTTTGTGGGCCCGCCCGGGGTGGGAAAAACATCACTCGGCAGGGCCGTCGCCGCGGCCATGAAACGAAAATTCGTACGTATTTCCCTGGGAGGCATCCGGGATGAGGCTGAAATCCGGGGGCACCGACGCACCTATATCGGCGCCTTGCCCGGCCGGATTCTCCAGGGGCTGAAGCAGTGCGGCACCAATAATCCCGTTTTTATGATGGATGAAATTGACAAGTTGGGAGCAGACTTCCGAGGCGAC
>CAZWGD010000207.1:0-4887 GCA_964633235.1 uncultured Desulfobacteraceae bacterium
GCTCATCGGCTGAAGCAAAGGCTTGACCGTCCAGATCATCCAACGCCTCCAAATCCTCTTCGGGCATACCCATATCTTCAAGCTGGATGTACACCGGTTCGGTCATTTCATAGTGGGATTTAATGATAAACCCTACACCTTCCCGGGTAATGAAGATAAAAATGCCAATGATGAAAATAACGGCGGACACGCCGGCCAAGAAGACGATGATCCGCACGCCGCGGTCAACAAACCAGGCCGTGTTCAGATGATCCCCCCCCGCTTTTGTTTCTTTTGAACGACTGTTAGCTCGCGTCAATGACCGCCTCCTCGCCCCGCATGATCTCCATCAACTCGTAGATGTTATCGAAGAGCAGCCGATAGGCCTGCCGGTATTGCCCCGCCTTGTCGGTGACTGCCATATCGGCAAGGGATTGTGCGATATTCCAGTCCTGGACGATGACATTGAACGGAATCAGGGACACATACGAATCCACGCTGCCGTCCAGGCTGATCAGGATGGTAAACTCGTCCAGGCGGGGCAGTTTCTCGATCAGAATCGGTTTGACGGCTTGGTGGTTCAACCCGTTCTCATCCATAAAGTTTAAGAAGTCCGCATCCCTGGGTAACCGCTCCCTTTGGCAGCCGCTGCTGAACACCCCCCATTTGGGGAAGGATTTTTGGCCGATGGCCTCGGCCATGACGGAAAGATAGTTATCGCCCCGGTCCAGGAAAAGGGTCCTGATGGGCTTGCGCTGTTTGGTTTCGCCGGTTACGGAAAAAACGGTTTTTTCACATATATTTTTAGCCAGATCCGACACCCGCTCCAGGGAGTAAAAAATCGACAACAGGCCGAGCATGTCCCTGACGGATATATTTTCCTTGTTTTCCTCCCTTGCCAGATCGTCGAAGGCGTTCTGAAAGGAGTGATCCACCTGGGAGTCCAGGCGCATGGTGGCCTTGGCCAACTCGCTGTTATCCTCATTAAAAGCCTTTACTGCCTGCCTCAGCATGTGGGTCGACTCCTCCACGAGGCGCTCGGCGTGCGCGACCATGTTTTTATCCAGCGATTCGGTAAGCTGTACAGCCACCCTGGAAATGGCCACGGCCTGATCGCCGATGCGCTCTAAGTCGACACATACATGCAGGATGGACGACACCCTGCGCAAATGCCCGGCACTGGGCAGGTGCCTAGCGATAAAGGCATAGCAGAGCTTCATCACCTCCTCGTCACCCCGGTTGACGATATTGTCCTCCATGATTGTGCGGTAGGACAGGGTTTGGCTTTCCATAAGCAGGCCGTTGATGGCGTTGGTGATGGCGGTCTCGACCCTTGCGGCGAGCTCGGCGACTTTGTCGCGGATATGCATAATGTCATGCTCAAGCCGCTCTTCGTAATGACCCATGGGATAGCTCCATAATTGGCACTTTATTAAGGGTTGTTTTTGGATAAACTTGAATTCGAACGTATCAATTGCACCCCACCGTCCGCACCGGCGCATACCCCTTTTCAAAGATGATGCACTGGCCTTCGTCGCTTAATATCCAGTCCAGATACGCCTTGATCTCACCGGTCGGATTTCCATTGGTGTACATCAACAGCGGCCTGGCAATGGGATAGCTGTTGTCGGAGGCGGTGGCTACCGAGGGTGAAACGCACTTTTCGCCCCCCTTGCCGGAGATACAGACCATTTTGATGTGATCGGTGGCATAGGCTAGACCGCTGTATCCCATGGCGCAGGGCGTCTTTTCCACCAGGTCCACCACGTCCTTAGAGCCGTGCATATCCATGGAGCCGGCCTTAAAGTCCTTGCGTTTCAAGACCGCCCTGCGGAAATAGGCATAGGTACCGGAATTATTTTGACGACTCACCCGGATAATTTCCTGGCCGGTACATCCCTTCACTTCCACACCCAACTGGCTCCATTTCACCGTCTTGCCTCCCTCTCCGTAAATATCGGCCAATTTTTCAAGACTGATAGACGACAATGGGTTATCAGGGTGGATAAAAACCGCTACAGCATCATAACCGACAATGTGCTCCACGGGGTCCTGACCGTTTTTTTTGGCCAATTTTTTCTCTTTGCGCTTGATTTTACGGCTGGCATTGGCGATATCGACGGTGCCATTGATCAGGGCCGCAATCCCGGTACCTGAACCGCCGCCGGTAACGGCAATGACCGTCTCCGGTTTGATTTTCTGGTACGCCTCAGCCCAGGCCTGAGCAACGTTCACCAGCGTATCGGATCCCTTATTCTGCAGCACTTTCCCCGCACCTTGAGCCTGGGAAAGCGGTATGCATAGAAAACAGGCCGCGACAACGATTGATTTGAGGATATTCATGCTTTTCTCCTTAACGGTATTTGTGGTCGTCAACTATGACCAGCCAGCCATCCAACCCTAACAAAAATTTAATACAAATCAAATCAAATCCTAATAATCCATTAAAATCTACCGGTAAAATTGATTCGGATGCCAGGGCTAATTCCAGAAGAGACGGATGCAGAAGGCAGGCGTTAGGCTACCATTTAAAGGGCCGATTTGGGAGCCTTTTTGGCCGAAATGAGCGGGCGGGGCTGAGGCCGGCTAGGTATAAGCGTCCTTGTGTCGACACCCCCGTATCCCATGCAGACCAGCATTCTAAGCAGGTAAGTGTTGGCCGTTAGCCGACCCAGGGAACCGGAACCGCACTCTTTTTCATTGAAATGGCGGCACCCGTGGCCCTGGATGTGTTTCGAGGCAATCAGGGATGGTACCGGCTCACTGCAATGGGTGCCGCTGATTGAGCTTGTGGAGTGGTCGCCGCTGACGGCGGCAACCATCGTTGACAGATCCGTAACGCCCAGGATGGCGTCAAAGCGTTCCAGAAACGCCTTTTTCTGCAGGGGCATTAAGTCATGGGAGCAAATATCCGGGGCTTTTAGATGTACAAAAGCAATATCATAGCGGTTCAGGGACTCCAAAGCCGTGCTGAGCTTGCCCTTGATATCGGTATCCGGCAGGGCAGTGAAGGTATCGGCGGTAAAATAATCGTATCCCAGATAGGCCGCCAACCCGAGTACCGTGCAGTCACCGCTGATCAGACAGCCCTTAAGCCCAAAGCCGTTTAACAAACTTGAGATGCGTGCTATTTTCCCGGCCCCTCTGCAGATGATGCCCGTGGCCGGCGGTTGACCGTTGTCTACTCGCCTGCTATTTAGCGGATGGTCTTTGAGGCGGGCATAGGCAATGTCCGTCAAAGTATTGATCGCCTCGGCGACTCTCTCGGCGCCCGCATCCCCTGGACGGCGGGCCCGAACGCGCTTGACGATCATGGGCCCGCCCGCTCCGGGATCGGAATCGGTGACATCATCGGACAGATTGTCGCCTGTCAATTGCAGGACGACACGATGCTGAGTGGCTGGAAAAACAGAGCCGGTGAGACCGTTTCCCAGATCGACGTTCCGCAAGGTCTCACAGAACCTGGAAACCATCTCGCCCCCCAGCCTTCCCGCTCTTCGATCCAAAATCCTGTACCGGCCCTCGGTGATCTTGGCAACGGTAGCAAAATTGCAGCGCACGGCCACATCGTTTTCGCGCAGGGTCAGGCCGGCCCCCGCCGCTTCAATAGGACCCCTTTTGAGCAGGTCGAATTCCGCTGCGGGAACCCCGATCAGCATGGCCACACCGTTATGGGTATCTACCGCGACTCCCGGGGTCAGCGGATCAACCAGACCCCCGGCACCGGTTTGGGCCAATCGGTCTAAACAGGGTGTGTGTGCGGCTTCGAGAGGTGTACAACCTCCCAACTCCGGGATGGCAACGTCTCCCAGACCGTCCAGAATGACCATTAATCCTTTCAAAAAGCGCCGTCCCATGGGTTTAGTCCGATGTATCCACCTTAAAAACCTGCTCTGGAGAGCCGTCAAATCCCTTTCTTAGTGCCGAAATGATAATCCGCATCACTTCCCGAAGAACTTTCTCTTTTTTGGCATTGATGACAATCGGCACCCCGCGCTGATCGGCCTCATCCAACAAATGTGATTGGATGGTCCATATGCGCTCAAAATGCTTGAGATAGCGTTTGGCCCGGCGTTTGGGAACCAGTTTACCCCTCCCTTTGATCTGCTTTTTGAGCTGGCCCTGGTTGAGAACGGCCAGCATGATCATGATCACCGGCGCATCGATATCTTCGGGAATTTTATCAAGTAGCGCGGGAGTGATATGGATGCCTTCCAGGATGAAGGAGACCCTTTCGGTTACCGACCGGTTGAGCACCGCCTCAAGACTGACCGACAGAAGCTCTGCCTGGGTATAGAAACCATCCATCAGCAGTTCATCGGTATTATCTTCCTGACACACGGCGGCTTTTGGCAGCACCTGATAGGCGTTGAAGGAAGACTCGTGCAAGACAGGCAACAGCTTGCCGGGCACCATGATGCGCATCACCTCCCGCAGCATATCGCTGGACTGGGTGCGAACAATGCCGAGTGCATGGGCGATTTCCGTGGCCACTGTAGATTTGCCGCAGCCCGTTGCTCCCCCGATAAGCAGCAGCAGCGGCTTGCCGCTGTTCAGAAAATTCCACCACACCAGATAGTCCCGGGCGTATTTGGGGCCGAGTTTTTTCTCCAGTATGGTGTAAGTCGCATGCCCGAGCTCCGACTCTCTTAAAGTGGGTTTGCCGCTCTCCAATAAATGCTCTTTCAGTCTGTTCATCACCGCGGCGGCTTCAATAGACGTCAACCCGCACGACTCCAGCGTGAGCTGATGTTCGCTTTCCGAAAAGCCAGATTTGGTCCCGTCGGGATAGGTAATGACAATCTGGTCCGAGGGAAGAGAGACTTCGGAATAGCGCTCTAGAACCTCGCCGGCCCCTATTTTCTTCAGCCGCTCAGCCACCAAGCTGCGCAGTTCCATGGATGTGAT
>CAZWGD010000208.1:0-4886 GCA_964633235.1 uncultured Desulfobacteraceae bacterium
ATAATTGGGCCAGGGATCCATATGGGCCCCGGTGGCAATCTCTCCCTTCAGGGTTTGGTTGGCATAGGCATGATAGGCTCCGGAGGAAATGACATGGTTCAGGATCGGTTTAAGAGGCTGGGTGACCATGGCCTGAATCGTCAGAACACTAATGGGCAGCCGCATTCCCAGCATTCCCTGGGCAATTCCCGCTGAATAGCCGCCGGCCGCCAGGAGCACACGGGGAGTCGCTATTTTCCCCCGGCTGGTGGTTACGGAAACCGTCTTGCCATCCCTGACACCGATGCCGGTTACCTCGGTTTCCTGATGGATGTGCACGCCATGGGCGGCCGCTCCCTTTGCCAGTCCCCATACAAAGGCGTCATGCCGGACGATCCCGCCGGGTGGATGGTACATGGCCCCGTGTATGGGGTAGGTGATGTCCTGGGAAGTATTCAGGGCCGGCATGAGCGCCTTGCATTCCCGGGCATCGATGAGGTGGCTTTCGATCCCGTGAAACTGAGCGTTGGCGACGTTCATGCGGGCGGTGCTCATGGCGGCTTCACTGTGCAAGAGGTTCAGGTTGCCGCAGTTGTAGAACATGAGGTTATAGTCGAGCTCCTTGGTGAGCACCGGCCATAGGTCAAGCGCTTCCTTGTACAGGGGCAAATTCTCCTTAGTGCGTTGATTGGCCCGGACAATAGCGGTATTCCTGCCCGATCCGCCGAAGCCGATATACCGTTTTTCAATCACCGCCACATCCTTCATCCCATAGTCCCGGCCTAGGAAGTAGGCGGTGGCCAATCCATGCAGCCCCCCACCGATGATGACCGCATCGTAGGTCGATTTGAAGGGGTGATTTTTTCCCCATAGCGGTTTGTGTCTGCGCAACATGTGATCTCCTTTTTATTTGGTACAGGCGGATTACAAAATCCTCAGCGAATTATCAAGCCTTTTTTTTATTGCCGGGGCTAACGGAAACGCCTCTTGATCCGCCATCCGACCGTCAGCGTGGAAACAATCAGGGCCAGCACGGACCCCACGGCGATCCAGGTTGGGTAAGTGCCGCCTTTGACCAGGAGATAGGGATTCCAACCGGCCTCAACATTATTTCTCCCCAGTGGGCCCCTATATTTTTCAGGAATATCGGCAACCCCGTTACGGTCGGTATCCGCAAAGCTTTGGATATATTCCAGGAGGGCCATGTATTCCTTCAGCTCCTGAATACCCGACAGATCCTTATCCGCATCGATACGGACTGTTTTTAAGTCACTTATGGGGTTTCCCATGCGGTCCTTGGGGATGATATCCAGGATATGCCAAGTGAAATCCCCTACGACCTTCAGAAAAGTGGCATTATAGATATCGGCGGCTACACGGATGAGATCGGTGTTCGCCTTTGAGTAGTCCAGAGGGGTGTAACCCTCCTGTTCATCCCCCAAGGCGATGGCGGTGATGCGGTCGAAAAGCATGCGGTTGGGATTGTAGGTGATTTTAGCTCCCGAGAATTGCAGGAAGTAATCGCTGCCTTTCAAGGGGTAAATGCTGGTCAGGATTTCGAAGCCCTTTTTCAGTTCGGCCGGGTAGATGTAAAAAGAGATTAGGGGATAGCCCAGGGATGCCTGATCATCAAATCCGACCCCCAGGGGCAGGGCGCGAAAGGCATCGCACACCGAGATTTTGCCGCTGGCACCCCTCATTATCGGATCCCGAATCACCCCGTTCGATACAATAGACACGGAAACCCTGGAGGCGGGATCTCCGGGGTGGGTGTCATGGGTATTGATATACCACCTCACGGCGTCTGAAATCAGGTTGCCCAGGTTGGTCTCCCGGGTATCGATGATCAGGTCAAAGGGGGTTTCGGCGATGATTTGCCTGAATTCCAGGCCGGACCCCCCAAGGGCCCTGTCTGTGATATGGTGTTCAAAGGTGTCAATTAACCGGTGGATGTCCGCATCTCCGACGATGCTGTCGTCAATATCCACAATCTCATACCTGTCCAGGGCGATGGTACCGTCATGCCAGATTACATCCAGCACACCCACCTGTCTGCCATACTCCCCGGCTTGAACAATGAGGGTATCATTGGTTTGAATGGCCGCATTGGTCCGGGTGTGGGTATGACCGCTGATGATGACATCAATGCCCGCAACCGCCCTGGCCAAAATTTCATCTTCCGACTTCCTGCTGTCGGCCCACAAGCCGCTGTGGGAGAGACAGATGACCATATCCACCTTCTCCGTCTCCCGGAGCGTACGGACCACCTTTTTGGCGACCTCGACGGGATCATCAAAGCTTACCGGTGAGGCAAAGGGAGCCACTTCAGCCGCATCTTTGCCCATCAGGCCGAAAATGCCCAGGCGCAGTCCCCCCTTATCCAGGATGCGGTAAGGCTTAACCACCCCCCTGTCAAACAGCTTCTTCAGGGTGTCGTCTCTGGGATCTGAATCGCTGAAAACAACGTTGGCACAAACCAGCGGAGGGATTTGGCGGTTGGCCTCCGCCGTAGCCAGAATCCTGGCCAATCCCACCGGTTTGAGATCGAACTCGTGGTTCCCCAAGGCGACCATATCATAGCCCATGGCCTTCATAAGCCGCAGTTCGAAAGCCTCTTCGCGACTGAGGAGGTGAAAAAGGGACCCCATGAGAAAATCACCGGCATCCAGCACCAAGACGGGATTGGAACGGTTGTTTTTCACGGCTTTTATCAGGGTGGCAATCCGGGCCCACCCTCCAAGGGTTTGATCATCTCCGGTAGTGTCCGGGGTATAATCAATATTGGGAGAAGCCCCCAGGAAATGGGAGTGCAGATCGTTGGAATGGACGATGGTAAATTTTTTTTCACCACCAAATGCCGCTTGAACCGACAGCGTTAACATGATGACCGGTATGGCCAATACCAGACGGTGCATGACCATCTCCTCTCCCGTCTTAATCAGTTTGTCTGTTTATTTTCGGCCGGCCGTGGATGGTGCAAGACCACCGGAAAATTCGTGGGGAAAACAGCGTTGGCGGTCTTAATCAACAGCCAGAATACCGCCAGCGGCAGAAGAATAACCTGAATCAGAGCAATTCCCACATAGAGGAAAGTAAGCTTCAGCAGGTTTTCCACCATGCTGTCCATATGGCTCACCGTTTTTAGAAAGGCATCCTTAAAGGCGATGGTTTTCCTTTTTAGAAAAGTGGTGCCGCTTTTAATGGTGCCGAAAACACCGTTCGCTTCCGGAATTGACAGCTCCCTGAGCTTCTCGAGATCAGCGGAGCCGACGGCCAGCTCTTTACGCGCCTCGGATATCTGGTGGGCGAAAAAATGGTGATAGACAAACGCATTTACGAGGGAAGACATGGGCAGGCAAAACCGGGCCACGATAATCAGGAAGGCGAATCTAACCAGGGTTTGCTGAAAGAGCTTCAGGCGTTCATTGTTAAACCATACCAAGATGGATAGCATGAGCAGAAGTACCGCCAGCATGGGCGGAACAAGCGACAAGCTCATCTCATATACCAGCTTTTGAATTCCCAAGGAAGTGATGGCGGTTACCAAGACGTCAGAGAGGCGTTCCGTCATGTCATCAATGGGGTCGAGGGCTTGTCCCACGGCCAATGAGATGCCCACACCGGCGGGTTCCAGTTGAAGATTGGAGTCTTTGATTATGGAAACGGAGGCGTTGATGGCTCTGCAGGTGGCGTAGGCCATACCGGCCTTGCTAATAGCTTCCCGGAAGTACGCATCGGTGGTTTCACTTAAAACCGGCAGGCCGATTCCGGAGAAAAAAAATAGGCATACGGCCATGGCGATGCCGATTGATGATTTCAGCAGGTTATGGTTTCGCCTTATTTTCATTTTTACTATCGGATGGTATGCGCTATGGGCAAGTTGTCTCCGTTCAGAACCGCAAAAGAAAGGGCCATGTCCCCGGTGATTCCGATCATGATGAATACTATCCTTTGAATTATGTCGTATTTTTAAAGTGGGTTCAACCTATTTCCACTCATCACGCCAAATGAATGTATTTGCTCCCTGGTGGTTATTTTGCTAAAGACCCCGTGAAAGATGCCCAAATGAAACAGATGACGATATTACCTGAAATACCGGAAGCCCTCGTCACGGAAATGGACTCTCGATGGGAAGGCTTCATAGAGTCCCTGACTTCGGCCCAACTGGCGCCCCCCGATGACCCACTTGTGGTGGACGGCCTGCGACGGGCCCTTGTTTTCAGCGATTTTATCACCAGGACCTGCAGGCGTTACCCGGATGTGCCGGCCGCTCTGGTTTCACGGGGGGAGATTCAACGGACATATGCACAATGGGAATATGCCGCCAAACTAGCGTCGATGCTTGACAGCCTGGATACAGAGGCCGATCTCAGCCTGGCCCTGCGCGTTTTCCGGCGAGAGGAGATGGTTCGCATCGCTGTGCGGGACCTGGCCGGTTGGGCCGATCTGAACGGGACCATGGAGGATTTATCCCATCTGGCGGATGCCTGTTTGGATGGTGCCTTGACGGTGCTTTACCGGTGGGCGTGCCACCGCTTGGGGACCCCCGCCGATTCGGATGGGATTCCCCAGGCACTGGTCATCTTGGGCATGGGAAAACTGGGAGCCGACGAGTTGAATTTTTCTTCCGATGTGGACCTCATTTTTGCCGCAGGGGGCAACGGCTCCGTCTCCAATGAACGCTTTTTCACGGAATTGGCCAGGCAATTGATCAAGGTTATCGGGTCATCCACTCCAGAGGGGTTTGTTTTCAGGGTGGATACGGATTTGCGCCCCTACGGGAACATGGGACCATTGGTGATGAACTTTGACGCCATGGAAGATTATTTTATCCGGCAGGGACGCGAATGGGAACGCTATGCCTGGATCAAAGCCCGGGCTGTGGGAGGAGATAAAGCCGCCGGCCG
>CAZWGD010000209.1:0-4868 GCA_964633235.1 uncultured Desulfobacteraceae bacterium
ACATTGTATCTTTTTGCGAATCCCACCGAACGGATTTGCAGTACCTTGGCGCCCAAACTGGCCATGTTGAGCATCTCATCGTATGAAACCACATCCAGTTTTGAAGCCCGTTTGCAGATTCTCGGGTCGGCCGTATAGATGCCGTCCACATCTGTATAGATTTCACAAACATCCGCCTTGAGCTCAGCGGCGATGGCCACCGCGGAGGTGTCGGACCCGCCCCGGCCCAGAGTGGTGATGTTCCCGTCCTTATCACAGCCCTGGAATCCGGCTACGATCACGATCGCTCTATGGGAAAGCAATGCGTTGATGCGCGTTGTATCGATGCTCAATATGCGGGCATTACCGAACGCACTGTCTGTCAACACCTTAGCCTGATGCCCCAGCAGGGAACGGGCTGCATAATTCATATTCATTAGAATCATGGCCAAGAGCGCCGCGGTTGTTTGTTCTCCGGTGGCCAGAAGAACATCGATTTCGCGCTTGTCCGGAGGTTTTTGCGCCTGGCTGGCCATATTAATCAGGCTATCCGTCACTCCGGCCATGGCTGATAGAATGACGACAACATCGTCGCCCCTGTCATAGTACTGCGTCACGCGCTTGGCTACGTTTCGAAGCTTTTCAATGTCTGCGACCGAGGTTCCCCCATACTTCTGCACAATCAGGCCCATAGCTGCTCCTTCAATAAAATATTAAGCTCCCCTACCAGATTTTTCATCTGCCGTCCATAGGCGGTGATGGAAAAGAAACGCATTCCCTTGCCGACAATCTCAATGCGAAAGGAAAGATGATCGGACGGCAAATCCTGATGGACCTTCTCGGCCCATTCAATGGCCGTGACACCCTTTCCGCACATAATATCAAAGAGCCCGATATCCTCGATTGCACCTGGTTCGTCCAGCCGATAGAGGTCGACGTGGTAAAGATGGATCCGGCCGGGGTACTCATTGATCAGGGTGTATGTCGGGCTGGTAATGTAATAGGAATCGGGCACCTCAAGCCCCCTGGCCAGCCCCTGGACAAAGGCCGTTTTCCCGCTTCCAAGATCTCCCTCCAGGGCTATCACGCCACCGGGAGCAAGCCTTTCGCCGACCATTGCCCCCAAAATACGGGTCTCTTCAGCTGAACGCGTGGAAACATCAATCTTCATTTTCAAACTCCAGATGATCAATCAAATCCAGCAAGCGCTCGTTTTCCGCGTCCATCCGGCGCTCAGCGACCCCGTTTTTAGTGTGATCGTATCCGAAAAGATGCAGGATACCGTGAACAAGCAGTTGAAACAGGCGTTTTTCCAAGGGAATACCCATCATTCTGCTTTCTGAATCAGCGGTTTCAACGGAGATCACCACGTCTCCCAGCAAGTGAGGGCTGATATGGCCAAAATCACCTTCACGCATCGAAAAGGCCAGAACATTGGTGGGACCCGTGCGGTGCATATACTCCCGGTTTAGTTTTTCAATTTGGGGATCGTCTACGATAAGAACTGACAGCTCGCCATCATGGCAATCCAAGGCGCCTAAGATGGCTTTGGCTGTCCGCTGAATTTTGGCGGGGGATACTGCGTATTTTTTTTGTCGATTTTCCAGAAGGATGGCCATTTTTTTCTTTTCCATTGCCGACAAGCTGTTTGTCCGGGTATTCGATGCGATGATGGTGGATTCCATTGAGCAATTTATTGAAGCTATTGGCAATTTTGTGTAAATCTTTGAGGGTCAACTCACAATTATCAAGCTGGCCGTCGGAAAACACTTTGTTGATCAAATTCTGTACCAAGCCTTGAATCCTGGATGTGGTCGGATTTTCCAGAGTCCGCGATGCTGCTTCCACCACATCGGCCAGCATGACCAGACCCGCTTCCCGGGTTTGGGGCTTGGGCCCCGCATATCTGAAATCGTCCATCTTAACCACCTTCTCATCCTTCATTTTCAAGGCCTTTTCATAAAAATAGGAGATCAGGCTGGTCCCGTGGTGCTGGATAATGGTGTCGATTATGGTTTGGCCGAGTCGATTTTGCCTGGCGATGTCGACCCCGTCCTTGATATGGGCGATCAAAATCCGTTTCGACATGGTGGGGGTGAGTTTATTGTGTTTGTTGATACCGTTGGTCTGATTTTCGATAAAATAGAGGGGCTTTTTTAATTTACCCACGTCATGGTAATAGCCGCACACCTTGGCTAGTACCGGATTGGCACCGATTTCGGCGGCGGCGGCTTCCACCAGGGAACCCACAATGACGGAGTGATGATAGGTCCCCGGCGCCTCGATCATCAAGCGCCTTAAGATAGGCTGGTCCATGTTGGCCAGTTCCAGCAACTTAATATCGGTGATATAATCAAAGGTGATTTCAAACAGGGGTACAATGCCGGCCGTCACCACACCGGCCCCGACCCCGCCTAGAAAGGCAAACAACCAATCCCATAATAGCTGATTCCCGGAAAGCTCCCCCTGATATCCCTGGAGGGCGGTGGCTACGACCACATTCGCCATTCCCAGCTTTAGTCCGGTCTTAATGAATACCTTGCGCTCCCGGCAATTTTGAACCCAATAGGCGGCCATGGCACCGTTTAATAGAAAATAGACAAATAGATCGAGGCGGTTGTGGAAGATGATGCCCGCGGCCACGGCGATCACCACGGCAAAGGAAATACCGGCCTTAATACCCAAAAAAAGGCAAATCACCATGGCCCCGGAGGCCAACGGTACGCTGAGGGCCAGGCTGGACGCAATTAAGGGAAATGAGGAGCTGCGGGCGAACATCTGAGATAGAGAGGCCGAAATACGGATGGCGATTAAAAGGAGAATCAGTACGGTGGCCAGGCATAGCAGATCTTTGTTGCTCAAGGCTGTCGGCCGGCCGGATTGATTGCTATGGAGCATATAGGCCACGATGCATAAGCAGAACATGATCATGGAGGCTCCCATGCCGCTGAATATGATTTTTTTCTTACTGGTTACATCCTGCAGCGCGTTCAGCTTCAGCAGCTGAACCTCCGTAACCCGCTCCCCCTCTCTCAACAGCATTTCACCGGCTTTGATTTTATAAACCACCGGCTTGATCTCAGCCAGGGCCTTTTGCTTCCGGTTCTTGGTCTCATTGCGGTTTAGGGTAATGTTGGGTTGAATCATGGCCTGCAAAAAATCGACGATGAGGTTTCTTAAGGAATAGTTCAAATCATTCAGCAGGGGGTCCCCCACGACCCGCACCATGGTTTTGGCCTGGTCCAGACCATAGATTCGTTTCAGTTGCGATACCGTTTTTTCTGATTGCGTGGCCACATTTCTTAACGTAATACCCCGTCTTTCCTTAAGCAGCACATCTTTGTTGGCCACCACACCGTTGGTCAGGATCAGGGTCAGGATCTGGTCAATGAGGTCGGGGATTTTTTTCGAAAATCCTTCTTTTTCCAGTAGGTGATAAGCGCCGTCATTTATGGAGATCCCCAGTTTTTCCTCCAGGGCCGGTTTCAGATTCCAAATCACATCATGGGTGGTAGGCACCATTTCAATCTCGGCCTGCGAACGCGCCCAGGCATCTACTCCGGTTGCTTTGCGACGTTTTTCCGCGGTTTCGGCGATGGCGGCCCTGATTAAACCAAAGCCGTCATCGATCCGCTTTCTAAGTTGCGGCATCAGGGTGACATCATGGTCATAAACCGTCCGTACGCTTTTTAAAACCTTCGAGCGGCTGGCTTCAGTAGCTTCTTTGTGTTCGATGAAAAACTCTTTGGGTGCCTTGATGTCTTCTTCAACCACATCGCCCAATTCATACGGCCGCCGTTTGACAAAAAAATCCGGATATACCACCAGAATGAAGGTCAGGGTCACCAGGCATAACAGCCCCCATCTGACCCAATTGTTGTTTCTGAAATATTCTGCAAGGGATACTTTATGTTTTTTCAGGCTCATTTTTCTTTATAACAGCGGATGGATTGTTTAGGGGTACTCTCCGGGCGTCAGTTGTTATCAGCGGTGCGGGTCTCCAGGCTCTCGTATGCCTTGATTATATCCTGGACCAGCTTGTGGCGCACCACATCCCGTTTCGAGAAATAGATAAATTTTATGCCCTTAATACCGGCCAGTATGTTCTTGGCTTCGATCAGGCCCGAGGGTCTATCCGCGGGAAGATCGATCTGGGTAATATCACCGGTGATTACCGCTATGGAGTTAAAACCGATACGGGTCAAAAACATTTTCATCTGTTCGGAGGTGGTGTTCTGGGCCTCATCCAAAATGACAAATGAGTCGTTCAGGGTGCGGCCCCGCATAAACGCGATGGGGGCCACCTCGATAATCCCGTTTTGCAAAAGATTGGAGACCTTCTCAAAGCGCATCATGTCGTGGAGTGCATCGTAAAGCGGCCTCAGGTATGGATCCACCTTCTCGGCAAGATCCCCCGGCAGAAAGCCGAGTGTTTCTCCAGCTTCCACCGCCGGGCGGGTAAGAATAATCCGTGAAACCCGTCCCTTTGCCAGGGATGCCACCGCCATGGCCATGGCCAAATAGGTCTTTCCCGTACCCGCCGGGCCGATACCAAAGGCAATATCATACTGGCGCATGGCATCAATGTAAGCCTTCTGGGCCCTGCTTTTAGGGGTAATCGTTTTTTTTGTGGAGGTAATATAAACCGTATCCAGAAAAATATCCTGCAGCCGGGCCCCATCATCGGCGCTCAATACCTTTATGGCATAATCGATATCGTTCTCATAAACGGGATAACCGTTTTTGATCAGGCCGTAAAGCTGGTTGAGAATGTTGCGAGCCAGGGTTTCGGCAATGGCGTCGCCTTGAATAAAAACGGTGTTGCCCCTGACATTGATGGAAACATCCACAGCTTCGGCGATACGCTGCAAATTGGCATTGTGTTCCCC
>CAZWGD010000210.1:0-3806 GCA_964633235.1 uncultured Desulfobacteraceae bacterium
CCGTCAGGCTCTCTCCCGGCGCATGCAACCGGCTGGCCAAAAAGGGGCATGATCCCCGGTATGGCGCCCGGCCCCTTGCAAGGCTGATCCAAACCGAGATCAAGGACGTGCTCTCAGATGAGATCCTGTTCGGGAAGCTGAAAAAAGGGGGCGTGGCCTTTGTCGATGCGGCGGATGAAGGGCTTATCTTTTCCTATGACTAATAACCCGATCCGGCGAATCGTAACAGGCATGACCCATGCAGTCGAATCCTACACCGATCTATATGCTATCCGACAGGCTGGGATTTCCGCCCCCCCGGCTGGCTTCCAGGGAAGGGTTGCTGGCGGTGGGCGGAGATTTGAGCCTGGAGCGTCTTATCCTGGCCTATCGCAACGGCATATTCCCATGGTATTCTGACGGTGAGCCCATTCTCTGGTGGTCTCCAGACCCTCGCCTTGTACTTTATCCTTCTAATTTAAAGATATCGAAATCATTAAATAAAACCATTAGAAAAAAACAATTCCATATCACCATGGACACCGCTTTTAACCGGGTGATCGAAGCCTGCGCCCATATCCACCGACGGCACGACCGGGGCACTTGGATTACCCGGGAGATGATCCGGGCCTATCAGGAGTTGCATACGGCTGGTTATGCCCATTCCGTGGAAGCCTGGCATGACGGAATCCTGGCGGGCGGGCTTTACGGGGTTTCCCTGGGCGGTTCCTTTTTCGGGGAATCCATGTTTACCAAGATCAGCAATGCCTCCAAGGTGGCCCTAGCGGCGCTGTGCGGTCATCTTGGCCGGCTTGCATTTGATCTCATTGACTGTCAGGTTAGCAGCCTGCATCTTATGCGTATGGGGGCCGGAGAAATTGGACGGAATCGGTTTCTGGATTTGCTTGCGGTCTCCATGCAGCGGCCGGACAGGATCGGAAAATGGAGATATGGTGGTTCAGGGGATCAGGGGGTCAACGGAACCGGGGGTGGTAAAGGGTGATTGGCCCATCCGGGAGATGCATATATCGCTGTGGAGCATGCCATAGGTTGAGATCATGCATGGAAGGCGGTTTTCAGAACGTGAACCGTCTTCTGGTATATCATGGGGTCGCTGCTGGCTCTAGGTCCGGCAACATTTAAGATCCGGATGTTGTTTACAAGCACCCAGGCCTGCAGCCTGAAGGCGGCTTCTTCCTCTGAGATACAGTCTAGCTCAAAGTGCAAACAGGGCTTGGCGTGCGCTTGCGCCAATAAAAGGGTCTGTTTTGAGCCACCGATCAATGGGCCGTGGGAGAGAATAAGCGTACCCTCCGAGTCAAGGACATTTTGCTCGGTCCGTGCCAGGTAGCTGTCCGTGGGCATTTCCCGGAGCCGGTATTTTTCATCGAGCCTTCCCATTTCGGTCTTGCGGCCTTTGGGAATCCACCCCCCGTGGGGGATGCCCAGATGAATGGCCGCATCGAGTGCCGCTTGGTCCGCCCCGGTTTGGCCTCCGGAGATTATTTTTTTTATCATTTGTAAACGGGGGTTCTAAATTGTGGTCATCGGGCCGTGTAGCGGTCATAAAACCGGGTGAATGTCTTGACTACCATTTCAGGATAGAGTAGCAAAGCCATAAACAGGATGGCAAGATAAGTTTGTCGTGTGTATACCAAAACCTTGACAGGGAGGGAAGCCATGAGTCAAAGCATGCAAGAAAAATTCAATCAACTCCGAACACAGTACATTTCCAACGGCGTCGGTGTAGTCTCTACCCGCTTCATGCAATCGGCGAAAGGGGCGGTCTTAACGGATACCGAAGGCCGGGAGTATATCGATTTCGGCGGAGGCATTGCCGTGATGAACATCGGGCACAGTCATCCTAAAGTGGTTGAAGCCATAAAGGCCCAGGCCGATAAGCTGGTGCATACCTGCTTCATGGTAAATCCTTACGAACCCGCCGTTCTTCTGGCAGAAAAGCTATGCCATATTGCTCCGGGAGGCTTTGCCAAAAAGGCCTTTTTTGGTAATTGTGGTTCCGAAGCCGTGGAAAATGCAGTCAAAATCGCCCGCTACTATACGAAGCGGCCGGCCGTTATCGTCTTCGATAACGCCTACCATGGGCGCACACTTCTCGCCATGACCATGACCAGCAAGGTCAAACCCTATAAATTCGGTTTCGGGCCCTTTGCTCCGGAGGTCTACCGCATGCCTTTCGGCAACGAGGTCGGCCCGGAAAAGCTGAAGGATTTTTTCCTCAAACAGGTGAATCCGGAAGCCGTGGCCGCCGTTGTGGCCGAGCCGGTGCAGGGTGAGGGTGGGTTTATCGCCCCTCCTGCGGGTTATTTTCAGGAACTGGTGAAGATATGCAGTGACAACGGCATTCTGTTTATCGCTGATGAAATCCAGAGTGGAATGGGACGCACCGGTAAGATGTTCGCCATCGAGCACTGGGATGTGGAGCCAGACCTAATCACAGTGGCCAAGAGCCTGGCGGCGGGCATGCCCCTGGCCGCAGTGGTGGGAAGGGCCGAAATCATGGACGTGGTCCATCCCTGGGGCCTGGGCGGCACCTACGGCGGCAACCCGGTGGCCTGTGCCGCGGCCCTGGCTGTACTGGAGATATATGAGGAAGAAGGGATGCTTGAGAAATCCGTGGCTTTGGGAGAAAAATTAATGTCACGGTTTAAAAAATGGCAGCAACAATATGATATCATAGGCGAAATACGTGGATTAGGGGCCATGCTGGGTTTGGAGATCCTGAGCGGATCCAATGGCGAACCTTCGGCGGAAAAGACATCACAGCTGGTAACCTACTGCCATGAGAACGGGGTAGTGATTCTAGCCTGTGGAACCTACAGCAACGTGATACGTATCCTGACCCCGTTCGTTATTACCGACGATCAACTGGAGAAGGGTCTGGGCATCATGGAAAAAGGACTGGCCCATATCAGCGAATAGCCGTTTATCGGAAGCTGGATACCGGTCTGATACGCTTAAATACTATGAGCCCTAAGCCCCTTAGGCTCCAAAGCCCGGTATCCAGCATCCAGTGTACAGAAACCCGAACCGGCTAAAGCTGGCGCCTGGCGCATTGGTAGCCGTAATCCATCAGTTGCCGGGAGCGGGCCCCGGAAAAGGATAAGAGGGATTTGAAACCCAGCATACGTTCCGGGGCCACGGTCTTGATCCGGGCTGAACCCGCAGCCGGGCCGATCACCGCGTTTTCCCCGGAGGATTCAGACATGCTCCCGCTCGCGCCAGAAGGGCTCGAGGCGGCCCATACAATTGATCGATAAACGGAGATCAGAGACTGTTCAAATAGCATCTCGGCCGCTTTTAACGGACCTCCTGGCAGCGGCATCCTGAAGGCGCCCACGGGAGACAGCAGCACGATAATGATTTCTTTTACCCCCCTTTGCAGAGCCGGCAATACTGGGGTGTTGTCCATGATGCCGCCGTCCCAGTAAGGTTCTCCATTGATGTTTTGCCAGGGAAATACCAGGGGAAAGGCGCTGGAAGCCATGAGGTGAGCCAGCGTAATCTGCCGGTTGTCGAAGTACGCCAGTTGGGCGGTGGTCATGTTAACCGCGGTGATGATAATTTTGGTTTTATTCTGACGGATGGCGGCCACATCCATGTGGGCTTCGAGCAGAGACCGCAATGGAGCGGTGTCCCCCGGGGGTTTGAATTTTCCCCGCCCCAGCAGCAAACGGATCAGCTTGGTCATGGAGATGCGATAGATTCTTTTGCGTTCAAAGGTTTTCCAAATCTGCGCCAGTTGTCCAGAGGATAACCCAGAGCCGATGCCCGCGGCATTGATGGCCCCCACAGACGTGCCGCTG
>CAZWGD010000210.1:3816-4482 GCA_964633235.1 uncultured Desulfobacteraceae bacterium
GATGAGATCCGGACGCCATGTTGATTCCTCCAGATATTTGAGAACCCCCACCTGAAAGGCCCCCCGGCCGCCGCCGCCGGAAAGAATCAAGGCGCGTTCCATTATGATGCTTCCCCTGTGGGTGTTTTTTCATGTGTGGGTTTCTTTTCATGCCAGATCTGATCGTGCCAGGCTAATTCACGCCTTTTAACGGTTTCGATAAATTTATCGATATCCCTGATTTTTCGAAATGCCTGGTAGCCCTCATAGACAAAATCAATGATCTTCCCCATGCCCAGAGCATGCGCCGCAAAACTGACGGTCTTCAGGGAAACCCCCACGATCCACTTCCGGCTGAGGTTATAGAAATCCCGGGTGACCTCGCCGCCGAGCAGGATTTGATATACCCGTTGATCATAGTTGTCCAATTGGCGATAAATCCGCTTATACGCCGCCACGTCCAGGTCGACCCCGATTCCGCTTTGAATCATCCTTTCAACCATGAGGGTGTCCAGGGCATCGGAAAGGTCATGGAGCTCAATGACCTTGGTTACGGCCGATACCATGTTCCGGTACACTTTGCCGTCCAAAACCTGATGGAGTTTTTTAATGCTGGCGTTGCGAAAAGAAAAATCTTCCGGCCCGTACAGCCTGATCAGCTTCCTCACTCGATTCGACCACATCCAC
>CAZWGD010000210.1:4492-4833 GCA_964633235.1 uncultured Desulfobacteraceae bacterium
CAGCCCGCAGATCGGCAAAGGTGCTTTTCAGACGCTCGGCCTGGAATGCCTGCAAAGCGCGCTTCAGGCGCATGGATTGGTCGTAGTCATTACCCATTGAATTCATTAAACGTACATTCGCCGATTCAGGCTTTTTTTCGACAGCATCAGGCATGAAACCTATGACAAATGACTCCGTGGGTCAACAGGAAAGGGGAGGGGACAGGGCCGTCCACTTGGGTTGTCGTGTAGGGGGCATCCAGCCGGCTTCACGACTCACCGAGGCTTGACACTCGCCATGGGATGATCAATACTGAAAGCATCCGGATTTAAACCGGTTACATTGTTCCTGCGGAGTGTTC
>CAZWGD010000211.1:0-4811 GCA_964633235.1 uncultured Desulfobacteraceae bacterium
AAATAAGTTCGCAGATTTGCAGAGTTCAGGCGCCCGCTCAGCAAGGCGCGAAAAAAAGGAATATCAAGCATATTCCGTATTTTCGCAACGCCGATGAGCGGGATGTATGGGCGCAAAAAATGTGAAGTTACTTTTGCGCGAGCCCTTAACCCTCCATTTTTGCCCCATCCCTGCCTGATAACCGGTCCTCACGATCCGATCATGAGGGTGAGCAGTATGGTCAGGACCAGAAAAACCACCATAAAAAGGGCCTCCAATACCCAATCAATGATTCTATCAAGCATGGCTGCCTCCTTCGCCTAAGTAGGCATTGAAAAAAATCTGAGCATCTTCAACCGTATCGAAATAGATCCATTCACGGGAAATTATGGTTCTACCTTTTTTCCTGGTCAGTTCCACGGCAGTATTTCCGTGGTACTCCAAATAATCCTGATACTCATGGTAAGCCGGATGATTATGCATATCGTCTCCTTTTGTTCGGGGTCCTCACTAATGAAAGCTGTCCGGCTAATGCCTGGATGCTGTTTAAGTGAGGACGCAGTATTGAAACTGAACGGGGACCGGCCCCAGCGTGGAGCGGGGTGTTTATCCCGGGACATCTAGCCTAGGCATGTCTATAGCACAGCGGTTTGACAGATACGGTCAAAGCTGAGGTATTTTTTTAGGGGATTAATCGATGTTGCCTGGAGGACGAATGGAAATGGCGGGGTTTAGGGTATCGGCGTCTCGAAGATGACGACCGAAAACACCCCGTGTAGCATTGAGGGCCTCAAGCCTGACCGGGATAATTGAATTCATGAGATGGTCATGGCCGTCGATAAACACCTTGATATAGTTGTCCGTTGTACCAACCAGCTTGCCGGTGTACCGATCCCTTTTACCCTCAATGAGGATATCGCTCTGAAGGTCGGTAAAGCGGGTTAAAAAATCCGATTTCTTATGTTCTCCAAGCCGACGCAGTTTGTTAACTCTGGATTTGATGCATTCCCTGGCTAACGCATTCGGCAAAGCCGCGGCCGGGGTTCCCGGCCGCGGTGAAAAGGGGAACAGGTGCAGATAGGCCACAGGCAGCTCTTCAATGAGCGTGTAGGTGTTTTTAAAGGCCTCATCGGTTTCACCGGGAAAACCAATCAATATATCCACCCCGATGGCCGCTTCCGGGATCGAAGCGGCAATTTCCATAACCAATGATTTAAATACTTCTCTGGTGTAGGGCCGTTGCATCCGCTTAAGGATGTCATTATCGCCACTCTGGAGAGGGATATGGAAATGCGGGCAAAAATGACTGGATTCAGCTACCAGGTGAATAATTGATTTTTTTAGTTCCAAGGGCTCAATGGAACTCAAGCGCACACGTTCCATGGCGCCGGTATCCTCTATCCGCTTCATAAGCATATAGAGAGAAGCCGCCGGAGAGAAATCCAACCCATAGCTTCCCAGATGAATCCCCGTGAGAACCACCTCATGACAGCCGGATGATTTTAAGCGGGCTACGGCAGTAAGGACATCCTCCATGGGCATGCTGCGGCTCGGACCCCTGGCCCGTGGAACGATGCAGTATGTGCAGCGGGCATTGCATCCATCCTGGATTTTCAGAAAATGGCGGGTTCGTTCTCCACGATATTCAGGCAGGGAATTGCCCTTGATAAAAGAGGCAGAACGATCGCCGGTGGGATGCGAGGCAGTTGCCGGGGGCGGCTCCGACAAAGAGATCCTGCCCGGGATGTCGGCCTTCCGGAAATGGTCTACTACATCGTGAACACCCTGTATCTTCCAAATCTGCTCGGGTTCGGTTTGGGCATAGCAGCCGGTAACAATGATACGCGCATGGGGGTGTTGACGAATGGCCTTGCGAATGGCCTGTCTGGATTGCATGGATGCTTTGGCAGTGACCGTGCATGTATTGATAATGCAAAAATCCGCTGTTTGTCCAGAGGGTGAGGATCTATATCCGGCTTCGGACAGCTGCCCTGCCATGGTTTCGGATTCAGACTGGTTAACTTTACAGCCCAGGGTTCTAATCCAAAATGTTCTCATTTTATGGACAAATCACATTTCATTGATTGCGCATCGAATCCATCCACCACCCAGCACCTCGGCATATCGATAAAAAACAGCTCCCTGACCCGGGGTCACGGCATACTGGGGTTCAAAAAAACGCACCACAGCCGACTGCATGCCGGTTGACGTTACTAATGCGGGAACCGCCTGGTGGCGATACCGTATACGGACATCGATTTTCACCGGTGTGGAACCAGGGGGGTTGATCCAGTTGATATGGTCGGCGACAAACCCTTGAGAGAGGAGGTCGTCCCTTCCACCTACAACGACACGATTTTGTTTTGCATCTAGACGGATCACATAGTAGGGTTCTGGTCCGGGGCAATTTATTGCTCTACGCTGTCCCACCGTGAAGTGGTGCAGTCCTTTATGTGTTCCCAATATGTTTCCGTAAACATCCTCTATGGCGCCCGGTGTAGGTTTCCATCCTCTGTGGCTATTTAAAAAGTGGGTATATTCCCGGTCGCGGATAAAACAGATATCCTGACTCTCACCCCTAGCGGCAGGTTCCAGGCCATTTTTTTGGGCATAATCTACTACCTGGGCTTTTGTCATCTCTCCGAGGGGGAAGTGGGCTGAAGCCAATTTCGCCGGCGCCATTCGGGAAAGAAAATAGGACTGATCCTTTTGGCTGTCGACGCCTTTCAGCAGGTGAAACCGATGCATACGATCCTTTGTTGTGCGGGCATAATGACCGGTAGCCAGTTGCCAGACCCCCAGACTGTGAACATGAGAGAGGACAACGCCAAATTTTATTCCGGGATTACAAACCAGGCAGGGGTTGGGTGTCATGCCGGATTGATAAGTATTGGAAAAATAGTCGACCACCAGACGTTTGAACTGGGCGGAACAGTCAATGATGTCAATGGGGATTTTCAGCCGGCGGGATATTCCGGAAAGCTTGCGACTAGCCGCTTCACGAATGCTGTATATGTGCTTGATGTGACCGTTTCCACCTGGAGTCGAGGGCGGATGATCGGTCTCATATCCCGTGATAAAGTGGATACCCCAAATAGGGTGTCCCTGTTGTTCCAAGAGGTGTGCCGCCACAAGGGAATCCACTCCCCCGCTGATGGCTACGGCAATGGGCCGTTTCATTCAAAAAAGATTTGGTTGGTCGAGGTAATTTCCATGGCGCGGACCGGGCATGCCGTCGTACAGAGCTCACATATACTGCATTGTTTCTGGCTGAATTCTACGTACATATCCATTCGCCGGATATATAACGCCCCCGTGGGGCATACCGCGGTGCATGCCCCGCAGTGGGTGCACTTTTCTTCATCCCGGGTGACCTCCTGTGAAGCATTCTGAACATCGACCCCTTGATCTTTCAGATACTTCAGCCCCTCCTTAAAGTTCTTTCGCGTTCCTGACAATTCCAGGACCATAACCCCTTCTTTTCTGGGGAGAATGGTGGCATTCAGAATATTAAAAACCAGATCATGTTTTTTCACCAACCCGCAGACCACGGGCCGATCGGAAATGGCCTGGGGAAAACGTAAGATCAGTATTTTTGAATACACGGCAATCCTCCGAATAGGCTTTGTTTTCTACGAAAATTATATTATCATATGGGCGTCGCCATTGGTTGTCAACCGTTTCAAAGGCACCACTAACATCTCCTCGACCCCGTGGAAACACTTGCCCGGGGTAAAGGAGGCATGCCGAATTCACAGGACGCATGAACTATTTTGCCTACCGCTCAACCGGCCTTGCTATTCGGGCTGTAACCGGGCTTTCCAAGGCCCGGATCCGTATCCATGACAAAGATCATGTTCCCCGGGATGGGGCCATTTTTGTGGCCAATCATTTTACGCGGCTGGAAACCCTGTTTTTAACCGAGCAAATCTTCCAGCTCACCGGCAGGAAGCCTGTCTGGTCACTTGCCGCCGCCTCACTGTTCAACAGTGCTCTAGGGCGTTTTCTGAAGAGCATGGGCTCGGTATCTACTAAAAACCCGGACAGGGACCGCCTGATCGTTAAAAGCCTGCTGACTGGTGAGGCGTCTTGGATCATCTATCCCGAAGGCCGTATGGTAAAAGATAAAAAAATTGTTGAAAAGGGGCGCTTCATGGTGGCCTTTGCCGGGGGAAAACACCCCCCCCATACCGGTGCGGCCACCCTGGCATTGCGGACGGAGTTCTACCGGCAGCGCCTCCGCATTCTCACCAACTCGCACCCGGGCGAAGCCCAAAGACTGCTATCCCTTTTCAAGATTGACGATATGGCCCAGGTCAAAAATCGGAACATTCCCGTTGTGCCCGTGAACATCACCTACTATCCAATCCGTTCCCGGGAAACCCAACTGAACCGCCTTTTAGAGCTGTTCATGGATGATATTCCCGCTAGCATGGAAGATGAAATCATGACGGAGGCTACCATGCTCTTTTCAGGCGTCGATATTGATATTCGATTCGGAAAGCCGATGGACATCTCCCAATATACGAAACAAAAAAAAATTTTCAGAGACATTACCGTGAGCCGCCCTTTCGATTTTGATGATCCGATTCCATCTAGACGGGAAATGCGCCGGGAAGTGCTCAAAATTATGCATCGATATATGTCCGACATCTACCGCATGACTACCGTAAACTCTGATCATCTGTTGGCGACCATACTGAGATTGATACGCTTCAAAACCATCAATGCGGATGATCTGCGGCAGCGGTTTTATCTGGCGGCTGTTGATAGTTCTGAGGATGAAGGTATTTATCGACACCCTTCTCTGGAAGGGGAGCATCTGGATCTTT
>CAZWGD010000212.1:0-811 GCA_964633235.1 uncultured Desulfobacteraceae bacterium
TTGATGAACCGTTCGGAAAATTGCTGTTGTTTCTCCTTGGAGAGTCCGGACCAGTGCTTTTTTCCCAAGGCCAGCTTGGCCATCAGGGAAAAATCGAACAGGGGGGTGATGATTTTCGTTACCCGGCGCTTCTTCTCTTCCTGGCCGAAGCTTTTGTCTCTAAGGACCGAGGTGACTTGATCCAGGCCGCTACGGATCAATTCCGAAGGGGTGGTCCCTTCACCGGCGATCACTGTCGATGTCAGCAGGAACAGTCCTAAAACGGTATAGATCAGGCTTTTCATACTAGCGTTTCCCCTCCATGTTAAGGTGCCCCTTCGGGAAATGGGAAATGGATTGTGGCTTAGTCCATCCTTCTACTATAATTTTCCAATAAAAATCTGTCAAGCATGAAGGAAAACGGATCGCTATTCCAATAGTGTTTTTCCAAGGATTATGTGCTACTGTCGGGGTAGAAACATGAGATCATCGCCGATCATACCGATTAACGCCGCTTTAGATCGTTTGCGGCGTGATATTCCACATATCCGGGCGCTGCTGAAGCTGCGCAATGCCCCTGCGCAGAGGGCCTGGGGAAAGATTATCGAGCAAAAATTGCTTCCCCGGCTCGCTCCCGATTTTCCCCTGACCACGGCCATATGCGGCGGGGGATCTTCCGGCAAATCGACCCTGTTCAATGCCCTGGCGGGAGAGGCGATTTCTCCCACGGGCGGCGTAGCCGGCTTGAACCGGCGGGTGCTGATGGCCGTAAATCCAGCCCTGGTTAACAACAGCGCCCTGATGGCCTCACTTTACCATCCATTTGAATCTC
>CAZWGD010000212.1:821-1519 GCA_964633235.1 uncultured Desulfobacteraceae bacterium
GTTTCCCTCTACACCACCGCAGAGACCCTTCCTGGGGGACTGGCCCTGTTGGACACTCCCGATTTCGATACCGGCGCCCGGGGCGAATATACCAATCGCAGCATCGCCGAAAAGGCCTTGGAAACTTCAGATATCTTCATCTATATCTTCACCAACGCCAATTACAACAACCGGGATAACACCGACTTCATCGCGCGCATGCTGACCGGTATTGGAAAGCGCAAATGCTTTCTTGTATATCGTGTTTATCCAAGTTTCAGCGATGAAGACGTGGCCACTCACGCCATGACGGTAGCCCGCAATATTTACGGGGCTGCCGCCGAAGACTATGTGCTGGGAATCTATCGTAGTGATGAAGATAATGCCGTGGCCGCTGGAGAACAGCCGATGCAGGTTCGGCCGTTGGGTGACCACGGTCTGCCGTTGGACCGCTCCCTGGCCCAACTAGACATCCGGGCTTTGCGTCTGGAACTGTTTGCCTCTCTTTTATCGGGGGTACTGGATACGGCGCAGAAGGTGCTTAACCAGGCCGGTGGGTCCCGCGACGCGCTTCAGCTTTACCTGGATGCCCTGCAGGCGGCTCAAAGCCGATGGGTGCAGGAATCCCTGAAGCGCTTTCCCATGGATTTGATCGCCAAGCGCTTTGCCGAGATCTGGGCCGCCACCGATCCGGCCCCGATACATTTCATGCGCCGTAC
>CAZWGD010000212.1:1529-2286 GCA_964633235.1 uncultured Desulfobacteraceae bacterium
GATTTCCCTTTCAGAATGCTGCTAAAAGCCGCCAGCTGGGTGAAGGGCAACATTTCGGCACCCGAACCTGTCGCCGCCCGTGAAACGTTCATGGATGAGACGCAATCAGACCTTTTGGCAGCCGCAAACGGCATGCACATGAGTGCCGTGAGCCCGGAAATTACCGCCGCTTTCTCCGTCAGGGATCCCGTCTTCCTGCGCATGCAAAAAGCCTTGACAAATATCAACCGGGGTATGGAAAGGGAGGGGGCCCCGAAGGTCTCGGAAAAGTATGATTTGAAAAAGGGCCTGGTGACACTTTCGGTTCCAATCCATCCGGCAATGGCGTCCGCCCGGGCCCGTTTGCGCCAAAGGAAATGGGAGTCGGTACTAAACCCCATCATCACGAGTCACGGAGTGCTATATGGCATTTCCGACAGCTTTGATGAAGTGCTTTCCGCTCTAGTGCAAAAATTCAGGCAAAAGATGGGGTTTCGGGAGCAGATAAAACAAGCCTTTTCCGCTTTTTTAAACATCATGCCGGCAACGGTGGCCGTGACGTATATCCTCTCCACGGGAGATCCTTTAGGGGCAGCTGGAATCAAGATCAAGCTGACGGGACTCTTCGGTTTGCACGACTTGTACGCCCTGGTGGCGATTCCCGCCACCACCGGCTTGAAGAAGGCCGATGAACTGCAACTGAAATCCCTGATGGACCCCCTGGCCAGGACCTGGCTGAACCATAAGCTGGAAGCGGTTCAACAGCTTTTTGAGGAAA
>CAZWGD010000212.1:2296-4766 GCA_964633235.1 uncultured Desulfobacteraceae bacterium
AGACCGATGGGCTTCTGGCAACCATAAGGGAAGATATTGACCTATGCAGGAACATGCTGAAACAGGCGGAATCATAGATCCCCGACTCGACGGACTCAAGCCCCGCGTTCCCACTGCACATATTAAAAAAGATATTCAAAGCATACAGGATGCCCTGGCGGCGGCGCCCCAGTGGCGTCCCGGGGACTTGATTCAAGCGCAGTGCCGAAGCGTACTCGATATTTTGCAGGAACTGGAACAGCGCCTGGATCGAAAGCTCGTGGTGACACTCGTGGGGCCCACCGGTTCCGGAAAATCGACACTGTTGAACGCCCTGTCCGGGGTCGATGAGCTTTCCGCCACCGGTCACCTTCGACCGACCACCCGCAACCTGGTGGTGATGTGCCGGCATGAAACCGATGCCGCCCGGCTCATAGATCGGATCGGCAGTGAGCATGTGAGTATTTGCCCACACCCCGAGGCCTTGTCTCTGGAACACGTCATGCTCATCGATACACCCGATACCGACAGCACCCAACAGGAGAACCATATTGATCTGGTCCGCAAAGTGATCCGGCTGTCAGATGTTTTGATCTGCGTATTTGATGCCGAAAACCCCAAAAGACGGGATCATGCGGATTTCATGGCCGACCCTGTGGCCTTGTTCCATGGTGAATCCCTGGGCGTGGTGTTGAACAAATGCGACCGGCTGGCGGAAGATGAGTTGAGGCAACGGGTGGTGCCGGAATTTGCCGAATATCTCAGTGCGGCGTGGAACATGAACATCGCATCGGTTCTCTGCATATCGGCACGGCGCAATTTGAACCGTCCGTCCTGGAGCCCCCAGGCGCGTCCCAAACACGATTATGACCAGTTTTACCTGCTGCGGGAGATGGTTTTCAAGGCCCTCAACAGCGATGACGCCGTGGCCGATCGGCGTTCGGCCAATGCACACCGCCTGCGGGAGTATCTCCTAAAAGAAATACATGAAGCCGTAAGCCAGGATCGTGATATGCTTCTGAAGGCCAGTCTGGATATTCAAAGGGTAGAAAAGGCAGCCCTGCAAAAAGCGGCCAGAGCCATGGCCCTGGACGAATACCGGCAGACCATGGGAATCAATGTGCTGCTTTATCAGAAGCTAACCCAGCGCTGGATGGGACCCGTGGGATGGATGGTGGCCCTTTGGGGACGCATATTGATTTTCGGTACGGGTCTGGCGGCTATGTTCAGGGTCGGCAATCCGCTTCGGCAGATCTGGGGTTTGGTATCTTCCCTGGTCCGTTTGAAGGAAAGCCGTACCGCTGTTGAAGAAACTTCCCGGGGGACCCGCTTGGATACCGCCATGCGGGATTTTCATATGACCGTTATGCATCACTGGCCGCAAATTGCCGAAACCCTGGTTACCGCCCGGTTCGATCATACCATCAGGCAAATCGAACACGCCCTGCCCGGGCAGGACAGCCTGAACCGCGAACTTTCCGGCATTTGGCAGGAAACCATGGAAAAAATCCTCGAAAAAACAGCCCGTAAATGGAGCCGTTTTCTTCTTCAATTGCTTTTTAACATTCCTATTTTAGCGGTGCTGGTTCTGACTGCGATACGAACGACCCGCGATTTTATCACCGGGCATTATCTGAGCTCCGATTTTTTTCTACATGCTGTTTTTACCATGGGTATGGTCCTATTTTTGAGTTTTTTCATCCTCCAGGCCTGCTTGCGCCTGGGCGCGGGTCCGGACCGGCTTCTAAAGGCAGCCTTTGCCGCAGTGGAAAAACAGGTGGAGGAATCCCGCCCCGTACCTCTGAATGATGTCAGCCTCCAAATTCAAGCCGTACTTGGATTGCCCGGCATGGATCGTGACAGGAAGTGATTTTTAGGGCTCACGCAGGAAGTCGTAGACTCCGGGTCTGCCGCTTCGGTACTTGATGTTGTCTTTTTGCATATTTGGCATCGGGTGTGGCTGCACATCTGGCATGCAAAGCAGCCCTTACAGGGGTGCTTCTTATATATTTGGCGGTCGTCCGCAGGGACATATACCTTTCCCGTCACTCCCGGTATTCTGATAAAAGGCATTTTCTTCCCTAGATGGTATTATCACCGGGGTGACAGCGGCATTTTGCCTCCGGTTAGATAGGTTTCCCCCAGGGTGCCTTCAACCACTTGCAAGGTGTCCGGTTTCGGGGGGTGAAAACCAAAAACCCACTGTAGAAAGGTCTGCACCACACGATAGGTAGCGCCCCACAGGTACTCGTTTTCATGATGGTTCTGATGGAGGAAGCATGGGGTGTCGTAAGTCTTGGGGCGTGATGCCGTTTTCACGCTTGGATGTGCATGCAGGTGCAGCCGGGCGTAGTTGCCACCATCGAGCAGTTTTTTTAAAGGTATATAAACGACCTTTTCCACCTCCCAATTGGGAGTAAAATTGTTATCTCCCTTGACCCAGGCCACCATCGGGTAGATCACCCGGTGGAACATCACCAGGCGCTGGGAG
>CAZWGD010000213.1:0-4738 GCA_964633235.1 uncultured Desulfobacteraceae bacterium
TAGAAATCAATTTATATCCGGTAACCTCAATATCTTTTTCACAGATTTGAGGCTGATGAGGCTGCCGTTGCCGGCGAATCCTATACGGTCCGGGATGTCGGACTCCCGGTGGGTAGCTTCAGGGACGGCATATTCCGTTTCTTGGGCATACAACTGTCGCCATCGCAAACAGGCGCTTTCCCTCCCCTTTCCGGTTTGCTCAAGACCGGGTTCGGTTTGCCGGCAAGACGCTTCCGCATAGGGACAGCGCGGATGAAAAATGCAGCCTGTCGGAAGTGTGTGTAGGTCGGGCAGGGTGCCTTTGATGGGTTGAAGATCAACTTTAACGCTTTTTTGTTCAATTTTGGGTATACAGTTCAACAACCCTTCTGTGTAGGGGTGCAACGGCTGCCGAAAGATATCTTTTACCAAGCCTGCCTCCACCAAATGCCCGGAATACATGACCCCAAGACGGTCACTGACTTTGGCAATCACCCCCAGGTTATGGGTGATAAACAAAATAGCCGAACCGTATCTGTCTTTTAACGAGTCGATAAGGTCTAGAATATTCGCTTCAGTGGTAACATCAAGACCGGTGGTGGGTTCATCCAAAATCAGGAGGTCTGGGTTGCAGGCCAACGCCAGGGCAATCACGACGCGTTGCTGTTGGCCACCGGAAAGCTCATGGGGGTATTTGTGAGCCGAGGAAGCCGGGTCCACAATAAAAACCCTTTCCAGCATTTCGACGGATTGGCGCCAGGTCTGTTTTTTGTCGCCTCCCTGATGCAGTTCAATGGCTTCCTGAATCTGCCGGCCCACTTTCATGGAAGGATTGAGGGAGGTCATGGGGTCTTGATACACCATGGCAATACGCTTCCCGCGGTATTGACGAAGCTTTTCCATACTCAGGGACAGCAGGTCCTCACCCTTAAAATATACCTCACCGGTGGTGACTCTGCCGTTGTCGGCCAGATAACGCATAATGACCCA
Source organism: uncultured Desulfobacteraceae bacterium (assembly GCA_964633235.1). Classification (GTDB taxonomy): domain Bacteria; phylum Desulfobacterota; class Desulfobacteria; order Desulfobacterales; family CAZWGD01; genus CAZWGD01. The sequence continues at coordinate 970 of CAZWGD010000213.1, forward strand.
GGCCACAGTAGATTTCCCTGATCCGGATTCACCCACCAGGCCGTAAGTTTCCCCCCGGTGAATGTGCAGGTTGAAATTGCGGACTGCGCCCACATAGCCGCCGGGTGTGTTGTACTCTACCGTCAAGTTTTTTATGTCGATAACCGTTTGCATATATGCTTCATTCTTATCCGGTTTCTAAAAACAGCTACTCCAACAGGGATGCCCGTCGTGTCCGCGGATCGAGAATATCACGCAGGCCGTCTCCCAGAATATTGAAGGATACGATCATAAAGGAAAGGGCCACGGAGGGAAAGATAAGCGGCCAGGGGGAAGAATAGAGAAAATTTTTAGATTCATAGATCATCAGGCCCCAGGCCGGTGCCGGTGGTGAAGCCCCCAGGCCGAGAAAGGAAAGGGTCGCCCCCATGATAATGGCGTAAGAGATCCGTATGCCTCCCTCCACGATAATCGTTGGCCACACATTGGGGAGGATTTCATTGAAAATAATATAGATGGCGGACTCACCCCTGGCAATGGCCGCCATCACAAACTCTTCATTTTTCAGATTAATGGCTGCCGATCGAATGACGCGCGTGGCCCGGGGGGCCATGGTTAGCCCTATGGCAATAATCGGGTATGGGTCAAACCACCAGGCAGTGGGCATTTTGACGAACTCTTCCAGCGAGGCCCTGGCGGAAATGAGCAGCAAAGCCATAAAAAGCGACGGAATGGAGATAAAGGTATCGTTAATACGCATTAGGGTTTCGTCTACATAGCCGCCGCGAAATCCGGTAAAAAGCCCTAATGGAACACTGATGATAAGGGTGATAAATATGGCCGAGATTCCTAAAACCATGGTCATTGGAGTGCCCATGAACACGCGGGAAAAGATATCCCGGCCGTAGTTGTCGGTTCCGAACCAGTGTTTGACGGAAGGGGGCTGAAATTTTTCGATGATGTTGAATTTTAGCGGATCGTAAGGCAGATGTACCGTTCCGATAGCACCCACAATTGCGAAACCCAAGACCAGGATGATACCGGCTAAAAGTTTGCGGTTGGAGAGAACCAGACGGCCAAACTTATTAAGGCCGGGTGGCTTGGGGGCTTTCCCTTCGGGGAGTAACTTTTTAACTAGAAAATCTTCACTCATATCAGTTTTGCCGCGTCCTTGGATCCAAGATCATGTAAAGCAGGTCGGCGATAAGATTTGCCACGATATAGATAACGGCCACTGACAGTATGGCTGCCTGAACCATGGGAATATCCCGCTTCTGAATAGCCAAAATCGTCATTCTCCCCAGGCCGGGATAGGCAAACACCGTCTCCACGACAACAATTCCGCCCATCAGCCAGCCGAAGTTATTGGCCAGGAGCGTAGCGGTAGGCAACAGTGCGTTCCGCAGGGCATGCACGAAAATAACCCTTTTTTCATCCAACCCTTTGAGTCGGGCGGTGCGGATATAATTTGCCCGAAAAACCTCGATCAATGAACTGCGGGTCATGCGCATCACATAGGCCAGCAGAACGAGATTTAAGGTTATCGAGGGAAGAATCAGGCGGCTTAACCAGGGCCATAACCCTTCTGAAAGGGGAACATAACCACCGGCCGGAAAAATTTTCCAGATTGTTCCACCAAAAAAGAGGATGAGCAGCGAGCCGGAGACAAACTCAGGGATACTCACGCCGATAAAGCCGAGGGTTGAAACCGTCTGATCAAACCAGGAATCCTTTTTAATGCCACAGATAACCCCTAAAATGATGCCGATAAAAGATATCTCGAGAAAGGCCAGGACGCCCAGCTGCATGGAGTTTATCAAACGTTCCATTAAAATCGGCTTTATGGGAAGATGCATGGTCAGGCTTTTACCGAAATCTCCCTGAACAAATCTCATCAACCAGTCGATGTACTGGGTGACAACGGGTCGGTCGAGTCCCATCTCCGTTCGTAGAATGTCGACGGCCTCATCCGTGGCCCACTGTCCCAATACCATGAAGGCCGCGTCTCCGGGCAGGGCCTGGGTGATGCCGAAAACGAGGACGGAAATGAGCCAAAGGGTGAAGATGATAATGGCGATACGTTTTGGCAGGATGCGAAGAATTGCTTTCATAAAACGGCGCTTGTCCTTCCCCCCTAAGACAAGAGGGATGTGCAGTCGTCTGCTACCACAAAGACACGCAGAATAAAATGGGGCATCTCTTTGGGTCCCGCGTGTCTTTGTGGTTTCTGACCGGCTTGATGTCTACGCCTTCCACACTCGGGTAAAATATCGCCATTCCGTCGGGTGGACTTCATAACCATTGACCGCTTTGCGATGGGCACTGACTTTATCCCGTGTGTAGGGTATCAGCCAGCCGCCCATCTCGGAGACAATCGATTGGGCGGCCACATAAAGCCGCATGGCCCGCCTGTCGTCGGTCTCCCCTACGGCTTCATCCAGGCAGCTGTCGACGGTGGGATTGGTATATTTTGCGGTATTCCACTTGCCAGTGCTGTGAAAGTAGGGATACAGGGAGCCATACATGTTGGGCCGCCCCGACCAGTTGGAACCGCAAAAGGGGACTTTGCGCCAGATGCGTTTCCAATACCCATCCGAGGGTTCTACCTTGACCTCGATATCAATGCCGGCCGGCGCGCAGTGGTCTTTTAACGTAATGGCAGACGCCACCATTCCGATTCTGACTTCCGAGGTGTGCAGGGTGATTTTGAGACCATCGGGATACCCGGCCTCGGCCAACAACTTCTTGGCCAGGGCATGATCCTGTTTTTTAGTGGGAAAATCGGCATAGTAGGGGTACAGGGCCGGGATGGGGTGGTCATTGGCGGCCGTCCCCAGCCCCTGTACGACTGCGGCGACGAATTTTTCCCTGTGGATGCAGGCCTTAATGGCCTGGCGCACGCGGGGGTCATCAAAGGGCTTCACGCGGGTATCCATGACCATGTTCTGATAGTTCATACCGGGTACCCGGCGAGCCTCGATGCCCTCGGTTTTCTTCAAGTGAAAATACTGATCCGGCTCAAGATCGGGCATTACGTCGACCTCGCCCGAGAGCAGGCCGTTCATGGCTGTGGAGATATCCGGGATAACCATCTGTTTCACCTCGTCGAGATAGGGAAGGCCTTCTTCCCAGTAGTCCGGATTGCGCTCCACGAGCATATATTCCCCGGGCACCAGCTTTTTGAATTTATACGGTCCTGTTCCCGACGCTGTGGTTTTCAGTTTTTCGAAGGATATGTCATGGGGCAGGATGACCGCTTGGGGTTTGGTTAAGTTGAGCGGAAATTCACCAAAATCGGCACTTAAGAAGGCCTTGAGGGTATATTTATCAACGACCTCGAATTTCTCGGCCGGCGCCAACTCAGTAGCCGCGGGCCCTTTGGCCTCAAGATAATGATTCATGCAGTTGACCACATCTTTGGCCTCAAGTTCACGCCCATGGTGGAATTTGATACCCTTACGCAGCCAGAAAGTCCACTCCCGGCCTTTCTTCTCCGGCGCCCAGCGCTCCGCCAATTCAGGAACCACCTTCATACTAGGAGGAAGGTACTCAGCCAGGAACAGTGAGGTTCTCCACAAGGGCTCCTGCAGGTGGAAGCAAGGACCCCCACTCCCTGAACCTGTCTTTGGTGCCTGTGCCACCTTCGTCAGTGACAAGAGCTTTGTGGTGATTGGGGGAGGCCTTCACCACAACATGGTGAGAATGTACAACTCCTACAGCAGGAGATGGAGCCATCCCTGGAGGAAGCTGGCTGAGGGAAGAAGAGGCCACAGCTGTGTGATGTCCAATG
>CAZWGD010000214.1:0-4460 GCA_964633235.1 uncultured Desulfobacteraceae bacterium
CTTAACCGATCGGACGCAGGCGTCGGAGATTCGCATGGGGAAAAAGGCGGACCTCCTGACCGCCGTAAAGCTATATCCTGTAGGAGCCACGACCAATGCGGAGCATGGTGTCACCGATATTCACAAAGCCTACCCTGTTTTTGAAGCCCTGCAGGCCTTGGATATCCCCCTTTTGATACACGGGGAAATCGGTGATCCGCAGATAGACATCTTTGACCGTGAGGCGGTATTCATCGAGCGTGTCTTAGACCCGCTGCGCAAGGATTTTCCGGAATTAAAGATGGTTTTAGAACATGTCACCACCCGGATCGGGGTTGATTATGTGCTCGCCTCACAAAGAAGATTAGGAGCCACGATTACACCTCACCATTTGTCGATCAATCGCAACCACTTGTTTTCAAAGGGATTGGATCCTCATCTGTACTGTCTACCGGTGGCCAAACGGGAGACAGACCGTATGGCTGTCCGCAAGGCTGCGGTATCAGGCGATCCCCGCTTCTTTTTCGGTTCCGACTCAGCCCCCCATCTTATATCTGTCAAGGAAAAAACCGGCGGGGCCGCGGGCATTTTCAACATGCCCACGGCCATCTCTAACGTGGCGCAGGTATTTGAAAAGGAAAATGCTCTCGAACACCTAGAGCCCTTCCTGTCCCTCAACGGTGCCAAGTTCTATGGTCTGGGGACCAGCAAAGATACTATTACCCTCAAAAAATCGTCAGAGGCGTTGGCATCCATGGAAAGCATTTCCGTGGGCAATGACCGGGTTAAGGTGTTTCAGGGTCATGATCCTGCATACTGGTATGTTGCCGAGGGATTGCGAAAGACCACCCAATAGAAGCAGGGATCATACCTGAACTACATAACCGGCTGAATAGATGAAAAATATCCTGAAACCCATTGGTAAAGGGGGTTGCCAGGATACTTTAGTGGTTCTTGAATTCAGAACCTTGCTCATTTTTTCTACGCTTGGCTAGACCTAATTATTTGGGCAACGTCAGGGTCTGCCTTCCTTTCCACCAAATTAATTTCTTGACACCCTAAGCCGCTTCTGTTTATTTATACTTAACATAGTATAATAAGTAAAATAAGTATTTACTTGCCCATATGCTCATATCCCAAACAGGGAGTATCAAGGTGGAGGATTAGGCGTGCTGTGACGGGAAAACTGCTAACTGCTGATCTACCTAAAAGCCGGTTTACCTGCTGATGGACGATGGCCGCGCCGAGCGGCCGGATGCCGCGGACGCCCGGGACCTGAACTGCTATGACACCGAGGATGCACTGAAGGCGCGGCACATGAAGAAATGTCAGTCGGCCTGTATTGGTCGCGCATATCCATAATGAACCCATTCGAAGGAGGATCAAATGTCCAGTTTTATTGAAGCCTATACCCAAAGAACACCCACTTCCGGCATCGAGGCCCGGCGAGCCCAAGCCATCATTCCAGGCGGCGTGGGCAGTGCCATTCAATTCTGGGCGCCCTACCCCGTATTCGTGAAAGACAGCCAGGGTGCCTATGTGTGGGACCTGGACGGCAACAAGTATATCGACTACAGCATGTGCTACGCCGCTATGATCGCCGGACATGCCAATCCCATCATTACCGAAGCGATCAAAGCGCAGGCTGAAAAAGGCATTCTGTTTGGTCTTTCAGGAACGGCGGCCACCGATCTGGCCGAAGAGATCCAGAGGCGCTATCCCGTCATGGAGATGTTGCGTTATACGCAATCCGGCGTGGAGGCCACCATGTACGCGGTACGCCTGGCACGGGCGGCCACTAAAAAGATGGGCGTCATCAAATGTGAGGGCATGTATCACGGCGCCTGCGATGCGCTGATGGTAAGTTGCGCCGTGCCCGACAATGTCCCTGCGGGCCCGGAATGGTATCCCTCGTCCATCGTCGACAGTGCCGGGATCCCCGAAGGCACTACCCGGCACACCCATGTGGTGCAGTTCAACCATCTGGAGAGCCTCGAGTACACCCTCAAAAAGCACGAAGGCGAAATCGCCTGCTTCATCCTCGAGCCCTGCATGACCAACGGCGGGGTGATCCCCCCGGATCCGGGCTACCTGCAGGCCGTACGCGAGATGACCCGCAAATACAACGTGCTCTTGATCTTCGACGAGGTCAAGGTGGGCTGTCGGCTAGCCATGGGCGGCGCCGCGGAGCTTTACAACATCGAGCCGGACCTTGTTTGCCTGGCCAAAGCCATCGGCGGCGGAACGCCTTTGGGCGCCTTTGGCGGCCGGCATGACCTGATGAGCCTGATCACCCCGCTGGGACCGGCGGTTCATTTCGGAACCTATAATGCCAACCCGTTGACCACAGCCGCGGGCCTGGCCTGCCTTACCAAGGTGATGACCAAAGAGGCCACAGGCCATATCAAGCGCTTGGGGGATAAATATGCCGCCGGACTTAAAGAGATCATCGCCCGTCTAGGTCTGCCGGCCTGTGTGACCCACGAGGGTCCCCTGGGCGGCATCCAGTTCGTGCCTGAAATCCCCCACACCTATCGGCAGGCCAATCAGGGCAATAAGGCCATGTGGACTGAGTACTGGTACGGCATGCTCAGCAAGGGGGTCATCCCCATGGGTAGCGGCTGGTTTGAAGAATACTCGGTTTCCGTGGCCCATACCGATGAGGACATCGATGAAACCTTGAATATCACCGAGGATGTCCTCAAAACCCTGGTTTGAGCTTTTTGAACTTAAAAATTTCAACTGTGTCGGGGTTAACCCTGACCGAATCATGCCCATATTTGCCAATGCCTTTGTATATGAAAACCAGAGAAGTTCAAGATGCGGTGGGAACGATCCTTGCCCATGATATCACCCGTATTATCCCCGGAACATCCAAAGGTGTGGGGTTTAAAAAAGGGCATATCGTGCGTCCCGAAGATGTCCCCGAGCTGCTGAAAATAGGCAAAAAGCATCTCTATATTCTCGACCTGCCACCCGATCGCCTGCATGAAAACGAGGCGGCCCGGCGTATCGCCAATGCGGTTGCCGACCCGATGCTGAAGCAAAAAGGACCCCATGAAGGCAAGATCAGCTTGGTCAGCCCCCAGGCGGGGTTGACCAAAATCGATCCCCGGGGTCTCCTGGAAATTAACAGCTTGAAGGATGTGGTCCTGTCCACCGTACGCAACAATTATCCCTGCCATAAGGGACAGATTATTGCCGGTACACGTATTTTACCGCTGACCATAGACCGGGCGGCCCTGGAAACCGTTGAGGCAATTGCCGGGAAGCACCGGCCGATGATTCAAGTCAAACCTTTTCGTCGCCTGCAGGTGGGTGCCGTTGTAACCGGATCGGAAGTCTATGAGGGCCTAGTGGAAGATGGGTTTGACCGGCATGTGGGAGCCAAGGTGACTGCCCTGGGGTCACAGGTGTGTAAAAAGGTTCTGGTACCCGACGATACCGCCCGAATAGCCGCGGCGGTGAATCAACTCGCCGCCGCCGGGTGCGACCTCATCATCACCACCGGCGGGCTCTCGGTGGATCCCGACGACGTCACCCGTATGGGGGTTCAAAAGGCCGGATTCACCATCAAGTTTTACGGCACCCCTGTGCTTCCGGGGGCTATGTTCCTGTATGCCTTTAGAGAAAAGGTCGTTTTGCTCGGGCTGCCGGCCTGCGTTTTCTATCACCAAACCACCATGTTCGATCTCATGCTAGCGCGCGTATTGGCTGACGATCCCATCACAAAAACCGAAATCGCCGCCATGGGAATGGGAGGTCTCTGCATGCAGTGCAAGGTATGCCGATACCCGGTATGCCCTTTCGGCGGTTAAGCGCGAGCAACAGAAAATGCCGTATTACCGGCGAAACTGTTTCGGATTTCGAGAATGACTATTAAAAAAAGGGGCGGGTTGATTTAACCCGGTTCCATGGCCTTTTTCCCAATAATAGCTAAGTATTTGTCCCTTAAATGGGGGGAGATGACCTGAATGATCTCCATGAACCCGCCGCGCACGAACCGCACGGCCAAAATCATAATGGTTGCGAATATGAGAAGGCTGTAGCCGCCCATCCAGCCCCTGAGAAACTCAGCCACGATGACCACAAAAAAAGATCCCAAAACCGGCCCGAATACCGTCCCGAGACCGCCGATAATGACGATAAGACAAACTTTCCCCATCTCATCCAAACCGCCGATGCTGGGATCGATTAAATTGAAATAATGGGCATAAAAGGCGCCGGCCACACCGGATACGGCACATCCCATTGAAAATCCAGAAACCTTCCAAAACCGGGTTTTTATACCCATGCTTTCGGCAGCATCAATGTCGTCGCGAACTGCAAAAAGGTAAAGGCCCCAACGGGAATGATACAGGACGGCCGAAACCGCAAACATGGCGATCATCAGGCCAAGCCCTACAAAATAGCCTGCCAATTCGGCCTTGGGTCCGGACACAAATGAAGGTGCCAGAAAGCCCCCGGTACCGCCCGTAATC
>CAZWGD010000214.1:4470-4724 GCA_964633235.1 uncultured Desulfobacteraceae bacterium
CCCGCTGCTGAACAAGGGTGTCGGGCTTGGCGTTAATCTCGTGCTCGGCTTTCAATACCACATTGACCACTTCAGCAAAGGCCCAGGTGACGAGGCAGAGGTAAAAACCCCGTACCCTTAAAATGAGCAGCCCGATCAGCACGCCGATGAACCCCGCAGCCAATCCACCTGCCAGAAGCCCCAAAAAGGGTGACAGTCCCATGTATCAGCCAGCAGGGCGGAGGCGTATCCCCCAATGGCGGGAAAGGCAACAT
>CAZWGD010000215.1:0-4718 GCA_964633235.1 uncultured Desulfobacteraceae bacterium
CGATGGTATGCTTCATGTTCACGTACTTGCCGTGGAAAGCAAACCTCGTTATCATTCAGCTTTACATTATTAATCTCGACTTTTTGGCACTTTGCCATTCAGAAAGGGTTATGATATGCCTTCACCGAAAAAGAAAGGAGAGCCATCGATGGATATATCCAAATTGCTGAAGGACATGACTGTTCTGGTGGTCGACGACGAGATCGATATTACGGATACCATCGAAGAGATGCTGGACATGTGTATCGTTCGCAAGGCCAATGATTTCGATACCGCCCGCCAGTATCTGCTCAGCTACACTTTCGACATCGTTATTTTGGATATTATGGGTGTCAATGGCTTTGACCTCTTGAAACTGTCCGTTAAACGGGGATTTCCCACCATCATGTTGACGGCCTATGCACTGACTCCCGAAGCACTTGAAAAATCGATCCGTCTGGGAGCCGTTTCATTCCTGCCAAAAGAAAAAATGGGGGACCTGGATGAGTTCATCGCCGATGTGGTCCTTGGTAAAGGGCGACCGGTATGGGGCAAACTCTTCACCAAGCTGGGCGGCTTTTTCAATAAGCGTTTCGGACCCGTGTGGGAAGAGCGCAGTGCTTTTTTCGAGGAATTCAAATATCTATTTGAGGAAAACCAGGCGGAAAAGTCCGAATAGGCTATCGAGTACGACTTGGCCCGGCACCAGACCTTTCGGGCAGAATTGAAGTCGGGATACCTGCGGAATACGGTCGGCAGCTTTATGAATGCTTCGGTCTGCATAGGCATTGTAGTCTAACCAAACTATGGGGTCCAAGAGATGCGCACGATTTTTGTTGCTCAAGCCGGAATGATTATGGTAAGCGATGTGTTGTGGATATAATGAATGCAGTTTATTTGTTGGGCATGGGTGTTATTAATGATCATTAATTCGGATTGAGAAGGAGGGAAAAATGAAGCTAAGGAATGTATCCATCGTAGCCGCGCTTGTATTTCTGGTCGCTGGTTTTTTTGCCGCTCAGGCTGTCGCGGATTCCTTTAAAGTTGGTGCTGTCTTTTCGGTGACCGGCCGAACTTCCTTTTTAGGAGACCCGGAAAAGAAGACCGCTGAGTTGGTTGCCGAGCAGATTAACGCCGCTGGAGGCATCAACGGCAAAAAACTCGAACTAGTGGTTTACGACACGGAAGGTGATGCCACCAAGGCCAACCTGGCCGTAAAAAAATTGATGGCCCAGGATGACGTCGCCGCCGTGATCGGCCCATCCCTGAGCGGTACCTCCATGGCGGTGGTTCCCCTGGCGGAAAAGTATAAAACCCCTCTGGTATCCTGTGCGGCCAGTTATAAAATCACCTGGGATGAAAAAGCCAATAAGCCCCGCAAATGGGTGTTCAAAACACCGCAAACCGACACCATGGCCGTAGAGGCCATTTACACTCGGCTAAAGCAACTGGGAATTAAGAAAATCGCCGCCATGAGCGTGACTTCCGGTTTTGGAAAAAGCGGTCACGGAGAACTGGTAAGACTGGCCCCGAATTATGGCCTCACCATTGTGGCTGACGAGTCTTACGGCCCCAAAGATACCGACATGACCGCCCAACTCACTAAAATAAAAGGACTGGCCCCCGAGGCCATTGTCAACTGGTCCGTGGGCCCCACCCAGGTGGTTGTCTTGAGGAACTGGCGGGATCTGGGCATGCAGAATATCGCCTTTTACCAGAGCCATGGGTTTGGTAGCCGTAAGAACATAGAGCTGGCCGCCGGTGCGGCAGAAGGAGTTTACTGTCCACTGGGAGCCGTCAATGTTGCTGCATTGCTGGCCGATGGTCATCCCCAAAAGAAAGTAACCATGGACTATTTGAAAACATACAGCGCCAAATACAACGAACCGCTGAGTTCGTTCGGCGGACATGCCTGGGATGCGCTCCATCTTGTGGCCAAAGCCTTGCAGGCCGTCGGCGGTGACCGGGGTGCCATCCGCGATTACCTGGAGAACAGTACCGCGGGTTTCATCGGCCAACACGGTATCTTTCAATACTCCCCCAAGGACCATATCGGTTTGGATAAAGATGCAGTCTTAATGGTCATGGTCAAGGACGGGGATTGGGCCCTGGTTCAATAGTTCAATTAAAAATCGGCAACCTGAATATGATTGACATTGAATGCTAACCCCCCTTTGAGGGTGGTGATTTCGCCACCCTCATTTTTGTGAACACAAACACCATGGAAAAAATCACCTTAGCAAGCCAGCTCATTCAATATCTGATCACGGGGCTAACCGTCGGCAGCATCTACGCCATGGTGGCCATTGGATTTAATATTATCTATAACGTGACCGAAATCGTAAACCTGGCCCAGGGAGAGTTTGTGGTCCTGGGTGGGTTGGTGATGGTTTTTTTACATGTGGGTGCAGGTATTCCGCTTCTTCTGGCCTTCCCGTTGACGATCCTCGCCGTCACCCTGGTGGGCATCCTGTTGGACAGGTTGGCCATCAGACCAATACGGCAACCTTCGGTATTGACGTTGATCATCGCTACCATCGCCGCCTCCATCATCATCAAGGGCATTGCCATGTTCATTTGGGGTAAGGATCCGTTCGATTTACCCGCCTTCTCCGGCCGCACACCGATTCAATTCTTCGGGGCCGTGATCCAGCCCCAGTATTTCTGGGTCATCGGTTTTCTGATCGTCACTGTGATTTTGCTGACATTATTCTTTGAAAAAACCATTATCGGCAAAGCCATGAGCGCCTGTGCCGATAATCCGGATGCCGCCAGCCTGGTGGGCATTAATGTTAAAAAGATGATCATGCTTTCATTTGCCCTGTCGGCGGGTATTGGTGCAGTGGCGGGTATCACCGTAACACCTATCTCCCTAATGGAGTATGATCGCGGCGCCATGCTGGCCATTAAAGGATTCGGTGCCGTTGTGCTCGGGGGGCTGGGCAGCTTCCCGGGGGCCATTCTGGGCGGCCTGATCATTGGAACCATCGAATCCTTCGGAGCCGGTTTAATCTCCTCCGGATATAAAGACGCCTTTGCCTTGATTGTACTGTTGGCGGTCCTTTTTTTCAAACCGAGTGGTTTGCTCGGTAGTGTGGAAATCAGTAAGATCAAAAGGTTTTAAGCATGCTTCGGATTCGAAAGCTTCCTATTGCCATCTTTGCCCTCGTTATGGCCGTCTTTCCCTGGATAGCCGCCAGGATTTCGGCCATTGCCAATTATCCCGACCTATTGGTTTTTGCCGGTATATACTGCCTGATTACGATCGGGCTCAGCCTGCTGATGGGCTACGCCGGCCAGATATCTCTCGGACAAGCCGCTTTTTTCGGCATTGGCGCCTATGTCTCCGGTATTCTGACCGCCACCTATGGCCTTAACCCCTGGTTTTGTATACTGGTCGGCATGATCGTAGCGGCAGTGGTCGCGGTCGTGGTGGGCGTTCCATCCCTGAAACTCAGGGGGCACTATCTGGCCATGGCGACCCTGGCCTTTGGCATCATCGTCTTTATCGTCTTCAATGAGGAGGTTGAATGGACCGGTGGTCCTGACGGGATGAGCGGGATACCGGGTCTCAGCATATTTGGGTTCGAATTTGATACCGTTGAAAAATATTACTACCTGGTCTGGACCTTTGTATTGGCCTGTTTCATTTTTACGATCAATGTGATTCAATCCCGTGCGGGGCGGGCTTTAAGGGCCATTCACTCCAGCCCCGCGGCTTCCAGTGCGATGGGGGTGGACATCTCCAGGTATAAAATCGTCGTATTTATTTACTCCGCCATTTTGGCCTCTCTGGCCGGTAGTCTTTACGCCCATTACATGAACTTTATCAACCCATCCACGTTTGACCTGTTTTTTTCCATCAAGCTCCTGATCATGATTTCACTGGGCGGCATGCATGATATTTGGGGGGCTATTATCGGGGCATTTATCGTAACCTTTTTAAGTTTTGAATGGCTGCATTTCTTTGAGGAATTTGAAGTTATCGTCTACGGTATCATCCTGTTGGTGGTGACCATATTTTTACCTCACGGGCTGGCTGGAATTCCGCAGATTGTCAAGGACTGGTTTAGGTGGACGAAAAAAGAAAAGAAAACATACTAGAGGTGTGCGATATCGTTATGGCCTTTGGTGGCTTAATCGCCCTTGCCGACCTGGATTTTCGGGTTCCAAGGGGCATCATCAAGTCCATCATCGGCCCTAATGGCGCCGGAAAAACCACCCTCTTCAATGTCATTACCGGGTCCTTCCCGCCTACCGCGGGTACGGTACGGTTCATGGGCAGACCCATTGAAAAACTTAAAGCCCATGAGATCGCTATGAGGGGCGTTTCACGTACTTTTCAGACCGTAGAGCTGTTTACCAACATGTCCGTGCTTGAAAATGTCATGGTTGGTTGCCACACACGCATACCCCTTTCCGCCATTGCTTCAGGTTTTAAAGTGTCTCAGGCCAGGCGTAAAGAAGCCCAGATACGTACCCGGGCATTGGAAATACTCGGTTTCATCGGCCTGGCAGATAAAGCCGAAGAGCCCGCCGACAACCTGCCCCTTGGGGAACGCAAAATCCTGGAGATCGGCCGGGCATTAGCCACTGAACCGGAATTGGTCTGCCTTGACGAACCGGCCGCCGGGCTCAATGAAACGGAAACCCAAGCGGCTGCGGAGCTGATCGATCGTATTAAAACCAAGGGTATTACCATACTACTGGTGGAGCATGACATGAAGGTGGTTATGGAT
>CAZWGD010000216.1:0-4710 GCA_964633235.1 uncultured Desulfobacteraceae bacterium
ACTGTTTTCCTAGGCTCAAATAATCGAATATAACAATAATCTCACTAAGTTTCGTGTCTATTTTCAACAAACGCGCAACCATTATTACCGATTCCTTTTTTTGTCAAGCAAAAAGAACGGTCTCCAACAATACTTCCTGAAGATTAAAATTCAGGAAAAGGTTGACTCGGTTTTTCAGCTTCCGGATCCCATGGCCCTGACAAGCACATCATGGTCGGCAAAGACCTGACGAATGGCGACCACCAGCTCCAGGGCGGCCGGACTGTCGCCATGCACACACAGGGTTTGGGCGTCAAGCTGTAGAATGGTGCCGTCAACGGCCACAACCTCGCCTTTTTGGGCCATGCGCAAGGCCCGGCGGGCAGCTTCGGCCGGATCTTTGACAACGGCTCCCTGGTAATGCCGGGGTGCCAGAAATCCATCGGGAGTGTAAGCCCGATCCGGGAAAGCCTCAAACTTGACCCGAAGACCGACAGATTCACAGATGCGGGCAATGGCCGGCGCCCGTGCTCCGGCCAGGGCCACGTAGTAAAGTGAGGGATCGACGGCGGCAATGGCCTCGGCGACGGCTCGCACCATGACGTCATCTTTAACCGTAGTATTGTACAACGCGCCATGGGGTTTAACATGCTGCAATTTGGTGTCATGGGCCCGGCAAAACGCCCAAAGGGCCCCTACCTGATAGGTTAGGTAAGTGCGTAGTTCTTCAGTGCTGATGGTCATTTGGCGCCGACCGAATCCCAGCATATCCGGATATCCTGGATGGGCCCCGACAGCTACCCCTCTTGCCTTGGCCATGCGCACGGTTCTGTCCATAACTAGCGGATCGCCGGCATGCCAGCCACAAGCCACGTTGGCCGAAGAGATATGGTCCAGCACATCTTCGTCACGGCCGATGACGTATGCCCCGTAGCTTTCGCCGATATCACAGTTTAGGTCTATTGCCTGCATTTTTTCACCCTGTTAAGCCCGGATAATTTTGTATGCGGATTGGCAACCAACTTCAAGACCTGTTTACAGGATCGCCATATCCTCGTCTTTTAGATCGGACACGAACATATGTCCCGGTGCATGCGTTATCACCAGCGGCAATTTCGCCGATACAGCGGCCAGGGAGCTGGTGACCCCGCAAGCCCAGAAAACCGGAATTTCACCTGCTCGAATTTCAACCGGATCTCCAAAGTCCGGGGCCGACAGGTCCGCTATACCGATATCAGTGGGATCACCCATATGCACCGGCGCCCCATGGGTTTGCTGGAACCGCGTTGTTACCTGTACCGCTCTTACCGCCTGTCGGGGTGTCATGGGGCGCATGCTGACCACCAGAGGCGCACTGAATGGACCGGACGGACGGCAGAGCCGGTCGGTTTTATACATGGAAACGTTTTTGCCTTCTTCGATATTGCGTACAGGCAAGCCTGCGGCCAGCATGGCATTTTCAAATGAAAAACTGCACCCCAACAGAAAGCTGACCAAATCGCTGCTGAAGACCGCCCGCACGTCCTCTACTTCTGCCTCCATTTCACCCTGACGATAGATACGGTACCGGGGAAGATCCGTTCTAAGGTCTGCTCCCTTTGCAATGGCCGGTTCAAACTGCCCGGCCTCCAGGACATCCAGAACCGGGCAGGGTCCGTGATTGCGATTACAGAAAAGGAGAAAGTTGAAAGCGGCTCTAAGCGGCAGCATCACCAGATTGGCCTGCACGAAGCCGGCCGCGGCGCCACTGGTTGGTCTGGCCCGCTGCCCCATACGAATCCGCCGGCGTAAGGCCGCGGCTGAGTTATGGATTTCCATAGTAAAGGCCGTTAAGTTCCCATGACATTTTGTCCAAGGCGGGACGCATTCGAGTCAAAAGTCTTGAATCAATATCAATCCGCGGCAAAGCGGCTGGTCATCATGTGTTGTTCATCACCATCCGAAAGTATGGATGATGCCCTGTTGAAATGTCAAGTTCATTAACATACCCAGCATATTTTCGCCAATGCGCCCCTGGCGGCTTCTTGATCAGGTTGTGCTTGTAAAACAGTTTGGGAGGTGGGATATTTGCGTCAAAAGGTGTCTAACTTCTCCAGTGGGAAAAACGACGGTGTGTACCGCATGGGAACGAAGCCTATCGGGGAGAGGATCAGGCTTATGGCCGACGGTGAATGTGCAGGGACTGTCTTTCGAATTGCCGGCGACCGCGGCCTGCTGGCCGAATACGGTCGGGCCATAGACCCCGCCGTACATAAGAAGGTACGGTCCATGACCGTGCTGATACAGAACCACCTGCCTGCCGGAGTGACGGAAATCATTCCCACTTACAGGTCAATATTGCTTCAATACGATCCCTTGAGAACCAGCCTTTCAGCCTTGAAAGCGGTGCTGACCGATTTGGAAAGCCGTCTTGCGGAGATCAAATTACCGCCTCCCAGGGTTGTCGAAGTTCCGGTATGCTACGCCGGCACTTTCGGCCCGGATATTGAACACGTCGCCCATTACCACCACCTGACCATTCAGGAGGTTATTGATTTACATTCAACACCGGAATACTTGATTTACATGATTGGTTTCACCCCGGGATTTCCTTTCCTCGGCGGACTTCCCGCGGGGCTGCACACCCCAAGGTTGAAAACGCCCAGGACACGGGTGCCGGAAGGGTCGGTGGGTATTGCCAACGAGCAGACGGGGGTGTATCCCGTATCCAGTCCCGGCGGCTGGCAGTTGATCGGCAGGACTCCCCTCAGGCTGTTTGCCCCCGAGCGTGCAAATCCCTTTCGGTACAAGGCCGGGGACCGCATGCGCTTCAAGCCCATATCCCCCCGTGAATACCGGCGGCTTGCAGATCGGGAGGCCCCCTAGTGGACACCTTTCTCGTGCTGGCCCCCGGACCGTTCACCACAATCCAGGATAGAGGGCGATTCGGTTATCAGCAGATGGGGATTCCCATTTCAGGGGCCCTGGACGCATTTGCCTGCCGGGTCGCCAACCTTCTAGTCGGAAATTCAGAGGGGAGCGCCGTCCTCGAAAGCACCGTCGTCGGTCCCCGGCTGGCGGTTTTGAAAGAATGCGACATCGCCTTAACCGGTGCCGAGATGGGCGCCAAGTTGAACCACAGGCCTGTTGGCACCTGGAAAACCATCCGGGTCACACCGGGAGATCTGCTGACCTTTCAACAGGTAAGAAGCGGCGGCCGGGGCTATCTCGCGGCCGGGGGTGGTATTCATGTTCCCAAAGTCATGGGAAGCCGGTCAACTTACGTGGGGGGAAAGATCGGCGGTTATGGCGGTCGACCTCTGAAAAAGGGCGATATCGTGGCCTGCAGGGAAGGGCCCCTGTTGAAAGCCCGGCGTCGCCTGCTGCAAAAATGGATCCCCCGATATCAAAATACCTTCACTCTGCGTGCCGTGCCTGGGCCCCAGGATGATCATTTCCAGGAAGGACTGGCCACCCTGTTCCAATCGGAATACCTGATTACCCCCAAGGCCGACCGCATGGGATACCGGCTGCAGGGGGTGCCCGTCAAGCATAGAGAGGGGGCACCCAAGAGCATCATTTCGGAACCTACGATGCCGGGCGGGATTCAAATTCCGGAGGACGGTCAGCCGATCGTCATCTTGGCGGAGCAAACCGTCGGCGGCTATACGAAAATCGCCACGGTGATTTCTCCCGATCTATCCGTGCTGGCTCAGGCCGTTCCGGGAGACACGGTTCGCTTTCAAGCGGTCGACCTGGAGACCGCTCACCGGATCTACAGGAGGGCTGTGGAGCGGATGAAAACCATCGCCCAGAGACTATCAGCCTAGACCGGACGATCCATCCTCGCGGGCCATGACGACATGCGCCTTGATTTCATTAAGCACGAAGTAGCGTCTCAGGGCGTTTGCTATTTCCCGCCTTGTGGGTCTCTCGCCCGTGGTTTCGGCGACGAAGTTCTCGACGACTTCCAGGGCAGTAATGATCTCCCGTTCCAGGGTTTCAGCCATAGAACTTTGCTCCTACCTAAGAATACTTGCGTTACGGGGCTCGGCAAATGCATGCCCGAAAGGTCTTGTACCGGTTTTCCCGGCGGATCACCGCAAGGTGCATAAAGCGCCCTTTACGGCGAATTAAAACGACCAGAAACGATTATCATGCCAGACGGCTTCGGTAACCGTTCGGTCAATTTTGGCCAGGTTTTCCAAATGCCGAGTTTCCCATGCCGCCAACCACTCATACAGGGATTTCTCTTCGGGATCCGTTGCCTCCTCGGCACGCCCGGAATACAGTTTTATGGCCCTCCGCTCCATATCCATGGCCGCCGAAAGCGCGGCCGATTCAAAGCCGGCCCCGGTGATACGCTTTCCGATTTCCTCGATGGCGATTTCTTTTTCAAGGGATGTATCCGCTGATCGAGGGGCAAACCCACCCTTGTTTTTTAACGCCTTGTACTGTTCTGTAAGGATTTGTACATGGCTGACCTCTTCCTGCGCCATCATGTAAAAAAAGTCTTTCACTGCCTGGTGTTGAGCCGTCTCAGCGGCCTGTTCATAAAAGGCCCGGCCACGCATCTCCAATAGTAAGGCCTGTTTAAGTACATCCATCGCTCCGGTGACTGACATCTAGCCCTCCCTGTTTTCAAGAGTGATTTTTAATCGGTTGTCCGGCTATATGGCGGTTTAAAAAGACGGGTTATCTCATCCACTTCGAAATGCGGCCAGGGCACATCCCGGTCCCTCAGACGGCCCT
>CAZWGD010000217.1:0-4703 GCA_964633235.1 uncultured Desulfobacteraceae bacterium
ATAAAAATGTTAACCGCAGGTCCGCCTGAGGCGGATTGAGGAGTAACATTTTTCTCTGACGCCAAAATCGGGCAAAAGGGGGTGTTTTTCTTCAGGAACTATTTAACCGTTACCACCGGGCAGGGGGCCTTTAGGATCATATACTGAGCGGTGGATCCGAACACCAGTTTGCCTACCTTGGAGGTCTTTTCGATGCCGATAAATACCTGATCGATGCCCTCCTTTTCCGCAAAGCGAACCATTTGCTCTTCCGGATGCTGGGTGTCAATCAGCAGGGTCACATCGTAAGCCGCTTTACTGTCGGCCATTACCTCTTTGACCTCTTCCTCGAGGGCCAGCTCGGTTTTTTCAATACGCGACCGCTTCAGGGGCAATTCCCGCATGATCGCATTGATCACTTCGAGTGTGGCGCCCCAGACCTCCGCATGATCCCGGGCCAGGGCCAGGGCCTTTTTCGACTCTTTTGAACCGTCATAACAGACCATAAATTTCATAACCGCCTCCTCTACATTCTAGTATCTTGTCACACCTCGGTTTGGTGATTTGGTTTGGTGACTGCACCTGACTGCCACCATGATAATGCCGCTGAAGCCGGGTTTCAAGAGCCAATTTCAAAACCTTGAGGTTGCCATCGGCAAGCATGGGACGGAGGTTAACATTAAACCTGGAAAACGGATGCCTATTTCCCGTTGACCCGTTCGATCCAGGCATAGATCAATTCCCGATAGCGGAATAGCAGCAGCGTCCCCACAATGCAAACCAAGGATGTCGCCGCCAAAACGGTATAGTTTTTCTCAAAGAGAAAGGCACCCTGGAGGCTCAGCATAAATGTTCCCGGCATACGGCCGATAGCGGCGATAACCAGGAACACTTTGATGGGGATGGTGCTGATGCCTAATAACAGGCACAGGTAATCCTTTGGAAAGCCTGGAAATATGAACATGATCAGGAGAATGAAGATGCCTTGTCGTTTCAAGAAGGCGTCCAATCGATCCAGCTTCTTTTCCGGTATCAGTCTTCTGACGAAGCGCTTTCCCAGTACACGCCCCACCAGAAAATTGATCCAGGAGCCGACCGTCAGTCCGACGCTTGAATAGATGAATCCCTTTAGAGTGCCGAACAGGAAGCCGCCGATGAAACCCGTGGCTTCCCCCGGGATGGGGGCAAAAAGAACCTGCAGGATCTGTATGGCCATAAATACCACGGGCGCACCGGCGCCGAATCCCGTGATAAAGCCCCTGATCTGCTCCCGGTCCGATAAGGCCGCGTGGAGCCCGGAAATGGCCCTCCAAACCGGTTCCCTGAACAGATAGATCAAGACCAAAAGCAGGGCGCCCAGAAGGACGCCCGCCAGCAGCCCCTTTTTTAACCGGTTTACGGGACGGTCGACTGAGCGGTTTATCGGAGATAGATTCTCGGACGAAACCGTCGGGGGTGGGGACGATTGCTTGTTGAAAGGTCTTTTCACCGCTATTATATTCCGGATGAGTCCAGGGCAGCCACGGCCGGCAATGTTTTCCCCTCGAGAAGGGCCAAAAAAGCGCCGCCGCCGGTGGAGATATAGGTGATGCCGCCGGCCTGACCAAAACGGTGGACCGCGGCCCCGGTTTCTCCGCCGCCGACAATGGTCAGGGCCCGGGAGTCGGCCAGGGTTTTGGCCATGGCCTGGGTCCCGTGGCTGAAAGGAGGCATTTCAAATACGCCCATAGGGCCGTTCCATACGATGGTTTTAGCGTCCCTGAGGGCTTCGCTGAAGTGCTGGACGGTGGCCGGTCCAATGTCCAGCGCCATCTGATCCGCCGGCACCTCCCGGGCGGCAACGACTCTGGTTGCGGCGTGGGCATCGGCACTTTCGGCGACAATGAAATCAACGGGAAGGTGGGCCTTAACACCTAGGTTGGCAGCCGTTTCCAGCACAGCCAGGGCTTGGGAGGTCAACGCCTTCTCCACCCGAGAATTGCCCAGAGCGTATCCCTGGCCCAGCAGGAAGGTATTGGCCATGGCCCCGCCGATAACGATTCGATCCACCCGCCTGAGCATATTCTGCAAGGCGGCTAGTTTGCTGGATACCTTGGCCCCTCCCACCACGGCCGCCAGGGGGCGCTTGGGATCGGTCATGGCGCGATGGTAGTAGTCGATCTCTTTCTCAAGCAGAAGGCCCGCCACGCTGACGGGAGCATGCCGGGTAACGGCCACCACGGAAGCATTGGCCCGGTGGGACACGGCAAAGGCATCATTAACATACACGTCGCACAGGGCGGCCAGCCGGGCGGCAAAGCCATCGTCATTTTTCTGTTCCCGGTCCTGGAAGCGCAGGTTTTCAAGCAGCACCACCCCGCCGGGCGGTAGGGAAGCCACCAAGGATTCCACTGCGGCTCCCACGCAATCGTCGGCCAGGTGTACTTCTCTTCCCAGCAGGCGGCCGAGCCGTCGGGCCACCGGGGCCAGACTCATTGCAGGTGCGCGTTTTCCCCCGGGACGGCCTAAATGGGAGGCCACTATCAGTCTGGCCCGGTTTTCCAGCAAGTACTCCAAGGTGGGCAGCACCCGCCGAATACGGGAATCGTCGCTGATCTCTCCCTGATCATTCAGGGGCACATTGAAGTCCACCCGGACCAGTACCCGCTTTTCAGTTGTATCGATATCCCTGACTGTCTGCATAAATTATCCCGTACTCAGTTAAGGTTGAAGTTCATTTTTTCCGCGATCCCTGGATTTGGTGATGGAGCTTCTTCCTTTGCGACCAGCGGTCGAGAAAGCCGATGATCCCCGACGCGTAAGCTCGATCCACGGATTCCGTCTTTACTTTGAGTCCCTCCCGTCCACGCATGGCCGTTCGCAGGCATTCGGTCTTATAGATGCATGCAAAACAGCTCTCCGGTGTATTGCGCAGACCGTTATCCCCCATGGGAAACACATTTTCCAACACTCCGTAGCAGTAAGGCCGTTCGTCACCTGGGCTCATCCGGCACCCGTTTATCATGTTTGGTTTCGTAATCACGTTGCATGCGGGAGATATGCCCTTGATCCGCAAAGGAAAAATAACGCCCGGCACCGATAATCAGGTGCTCATGAACGGTGATGCCCACTACCCGGCAGGCAAAGACAAGGCGGCGGGTTATCGAGACGTCATCATCGGAAGGGGCGGGGTCCCCGGAGGGATGGTTATGGGCAAAGATAAGCGCCGCCGCATGGTATCGCAGGGCGGCCTGAACCACCTCTCGCGGAAAAACGGAACTGGCCGTCAGGGTTCCTTTAAAAAGGGTTTCCGTATGGATGACACGGTTCTTGGCGTCCAGGAATATCACCTTGAACAACTCGCGGGCCTTATTGCCCATGGTATGGTAGAGATAGTCAAAAAGCACCTTGGAGTTGTCAAGGGTTTCATTGTCGCAAAGCCGTGTTTCCAAATAACGATCGCAAACCGCCTTAATGAGTCTGATACCGAGCAGATTCTTCTGACCGATGCCCTTGACGCGGCCTAATTCCTCGGGTGACGCCTCCAGCACCCCTGGCAGGGTGCCGAACCTATCCATGGCCGCCTTGGCGGCATCTTTACAGTCTTTGCGGGGAGTGGCCAGGGTTAACAGCAGCTCGATAACTTCATAATCGTGGAATCCGGAAAGACCGGCATTCAGAAATTTCTCCCGCAGCCGCCCCCGATGGCCCTGGTCCTTAGGTTTTTGGGTATCATTCATAGCAATGTATCGGAACGGATGCCACCGATCCGACGGCATCAATAATCGTCCAGCTCATGGCGAAGATCTCGGGTCATCAGCACATAAACCGCCTTTTCAGGGGAAAGCCCGTCGTAAAGGATACGGTATGTGGCATCGCAGATCGGCATATCGACGTTCCGTTTCTGGGAAAGATTGAAGACCGATTTGGCGGTTTTAACCCCCTCGGCCACCATGCGCATATCTGCAAGAATCGCCTCCAGGGTCATCCCTTGACCGATTTTCTTTCCGACGGTATAATTCCTGCTTAGGTTTCCCGTACAGGTCAAGATCAGATCGCCGATCCCCGCCAGACCGGTGAATGTTCTGGGATTTGCCCCCAACGCCAATCCCATGCGCCGAATTTCCGTCTGCCCCCGGGTAATCAGCGCGGCCCGCGCATTAAGCCCCAAACCGAGTCCATCGACCATTCCGGCGGCGATGGCGATCACATTCTTGACCGCCCCACCCAGCTCCACTCCGACCACATCGTTATTCGTGTACACACGAAAGTAGGGTGCGGCAAAAACATGCTGCAGGGATCCGGCAACTGTGGGGTCTACACAGGCTATACTGACGGCGGTCGGTGATTTTTCAGCCACTTCACGGGCAAAACTGGGGCCCGAGAGTACGGCCAACCGGGATGGGGGAATCATCGGCAACACCTCCTTCAAGATCCCCGTCATACTCATATGGGTTGCATTTTCAATGCCCTTGGAAGCCGTAACGATGAGCGTTCCTCCGGATATGGTGCCGGCAACCCTTTTGGCGGTTTCCCGCATCACATGAGAGGGAACCACGAGTATCAAAACATCCTTTCCGGAAGCCGCTTTTTCGATGTCGCAGGTGGGCGCCACCCGGGGAGAAAGACTGACACCCGGCAGGAAGGTTTTGTTCTCTCCCGTCTCCCGGATTTCATCCCGCACCGCGGTTTCATATGCCCACATATCGACCTTGAATCCTTTTAGCCCGAGAAGATTGGCCAGG
>CAZWGD010000218.1:0-792 GCA_964633235.1 uncultured Desulfobacteraceae bacterium
GTTCATTTTTCCTATAAACGATACCTGATCAATCGGTTGCGCAAGGAGGCGGGACTGGACAAAACACCCATCCGCTTAATCCTGCGAAAAAGAACCGGGAAAAAAACCGGGAAAAAAAAATGAATGTCACCCGATGTTCACGGACAACGCCAGCAAAAACTGCCCGGTGTAGTATACGGGGAGCCCCACCCAGCGGTTCAACAGTTCAGTGGTAACGAATCGGTCCCGGGCCACGAACAGGTCGGAAATATAAAACAGAGTCGCTCCGCACAGCACCAGGCAGCGAACCCGTGTCGGCAGAATATCGCTGTAGAAGACCGCCAAGGCCCCCACCAGCATGATCGAGATTACCACGATATACGCGGCCACCGGTCCCAACACAGTGCCGAGCTTCGGCCGCAGCCAGATAAATACGGCCAGGCTCACAATGACCACCATGAGCCCCGCGGCCCGGGGCCAGCTAAGCATGGGAACCAGGGTGTGAAAACCGAGACCGAAAACTGCGGTGAAATTATGGTTTGACGTTCCGTCTGCCGATTCTTACCTTACAAAACACCAAACAAAGCGTTACGGAATCCATCTATATGGCAGCTAAGCACAGCACACCTACCCTGGAAAGGGCGATTACAAAAGAACTGGATACCATCAGCATCAAAGGGGCCAGGGAACATAACCTGAAAGCCATTCATGTCGAGCTGCCCAAGAAGAAGCTGATTGTATTTACCGGGGTTTCCGGTTCCGGAAAATCCAGCCTGGCCTTTGACACCATTTTTGCGGAGGGACAGCGGCGGT
>CAZWGD010000218.1:802-4694 GCA_964633235.1 uncultured Desulfobacteraceae bacterium
CCGCCTATGCGCGGCAATTCATCGGCCAGATGGAAAAGCCCAAGTATGACACCATCAGGGGGTTGTCGCCCACCATATCCATTGAACAAAAATCGGCCAGTAAAAACCCCAGGTCCACCGTAGGTACCATCACGGAAATATATGACTACCTGCGCGTCCTGTTTGCCCGCATCGGAGAACAGTACTGCTACAAATGTGGAAAAAAGGTGGGCCGCGGGGATGCGGAAAGCATGGTGTCCCAAATTCTGGCCATGCCGCCTGAAGCCAAAATCCTGTTATTGGCCCCCATTGTTGAAAACCGGAAGGGGGAACACAGAGAGCGGCTGGATGAGCTGCGCAGGGAGGGTTTCGCCCGCGTTCGCATCGATGGGGTGGTTCGAAACCTGGAAGACGTGCAGTCATTGTCCAAACATAAAAAGCACCATATCGAGGTAGTGGTGGACCGTCTGGTGATCAAAACCGGCGAAGGCTTCAAAAAAAGGCTCACCGACTCGGTGGAAACGGCGTTGAAGCTCGGGCATGGGCGTCTTGTGGTACACGTATTGGGCCGCGAGGACCTTGCCATGAGCGAAGCCAGGTCCTGCTGCGGGATTGCCTACCCGGAACTGGACCCGCCGCTGTTCTCATTCAATTCTCCCCAGGGCATGTGCCCGGACTGCAACGGCATCGGTGTCATGCTTTCCATGGATCCGGATAAAATCATTCCGGATAAGCGCCTCACCATCCGGGAGGGGGCCGTGATCCCCTGGAAGAATTACTTTTCAAAATCCCACGGCCAGAACGGGTCCTGGGGGGCCATGCAGCTAAAAGCGATGGAGGTCCAATGGGGAATCGATTTCGATGCTCCCTGGAAGAAACTGCCCCGACGGCAAAAGGATCTGATCCTTAACGGCTCCGGTGGTAAAGAGCTGGTGGTCAACTGGAACTCCGCCAAGATACAGGGTGAATTCACCACCTCTCATGAGGGGTTGATACACACCATGATGCGCCGCTACAAACAGACCCGCTCCGAAAGCCAGAAAAAATGGTATGCCGCTTTTATGTCCTCCAAAAAATGCGTCACCTGCCGGGGCCGCCGTCTGAAGCCCGAGGTATTGCATGTGCGCATCAACGGCCTATCGATTATGGATGTGACCGGGATGACCATCATCGACGCCTTCCGGTTCGTCGACTCCCTGGTCCTTACCGGTGCCAGGGCGCTCATCGCGGATGAACTGTTAAAGGAGATCAAGAGCCGCTTGGGGTTTTTGCTGAATGTGGGATTGGATTATCTTTCCCTGGACCGCAAAGGTCCCACCCTGTCCGGAGGTGAATCGCAGCGCATTCGATTGGCCTCCCAGGTGGGGTCCGAATTAACCGGTGTACTTTACATCCTGGACGAACCCTCCATCGGGCTCCATCAACGTGATAACATTAAACTGCTCAAATCCCTGTGCCATCTGAGAGATATCGGCAACACCCTCATCGTGGTGGAGCATGATAAAGAGACCATGGAGCAGGCGGACTGGATTTTGGATTTCGGCCCCGGCGCCGGCCGGCTCGGCGGCCGGATCGTGGCCCAGGGAACCCCCCAGCAGATCATCAACAGCAAGGCCTCCATCACCGGCCGCTATTTAGGCGGCCTGGAGATCATCGCCATTCCACCCGCGCGCAAGACTCCCAAAGCGGCGGGCAATCGCTGGGTCACCATCCAGAAGGCTGCGCATAACAACCTGGCCGCTATTACGGTGAAAATCCCCCTGGGACTGGTGGTGGCGGTTACCGGGGTTTCCGGCGCCGGAAAATCCACCTTGATCAATCAAATCCTTTACCCGGCCCTGGCAAGGCGCCTGCACGCCTCCACCTTGGATGTGGGAAAGCATCGGGGCATCAAAGGCTTATCGCATCTAAACAAGGTCATCAATATCGACCAGAAGGCCATCGGCAGAACCCCCAGGAGCAACCCGGCCACGTATACAAAGGTGTTTGATCATATTCGGGATCTGTTTGCCCTGCTGCCGGATTCCAGAATCCGGGGATATAAAAAGGGCCGTTATTCATTCAACGTCAAGGGGGGGCGCTGTGAAGCCTGCAGGGGGGACGGGTACATCAAGGTTGAGATGCACTTCCTGGCGGATGTATATGTCCCCTGCGAAGCCTGTCGGGGAAAGCGTTTCAACGTCGCCACCCTTAAAATTCGTTATAAGGGGCATTCCATCGCCGATGTACTCGACCTTTCAGTTCGTCAAGCCAGAGATCTTTTTGCCAACCAGCCCAAAATAAAAACCATTCTTAACACTTTAACGGATGTCGGCTTGGGCTATATCAAGCTGGGCCAGTCCGCCGTTACCCTGTCCGGGGGGGAAGCGCAGCGCATCAAGCTGGCCAGGGAACTGGCCAAAAGGAATACAGGCGACACCCTCTACATCCTCGACGAGCCCACCACCGGCCTCCATTTCCAGGATATCAAGATGCTTTTAAACGTGTTACGCAGACTGGCCGATGCCGGGAATACGGTGGTGGTCATCGAACATAACCTGGATGTGATTAAAACCTGTGACTGGGTCATCGATATGGGTCCCGAAGGGGGAGGAGGTGGTGGTCGCGTGGTGGCTGCCGGATCACCCGAGCAGGTGGCCAAAAAGCATCGCACGTCCCATACGGGCCGTTTTCTGCGCTCGATCCTGTCGTCGCAGACGCTGCCGAGCCCGCCGCAAAAGGGCTAAAAATCGTAGCGTATGTCCATGAAGACCCGGTCGTTGTCGTCCACGCGCTGCATGATTCCGGTGCCCGACTGGTATAAGGCCACTCCGCCGGTTATGCTCAAACCATCCCTGATATCGTAAGTCAGCGCAAGTCGCTCCAGGGCACCGTCTTCGGCCCAGGGGCCGAATGATATGCCCAGCAGGGTTACGGTCAGGGTCTCATGCATGAAATGACGGTCGATTCGAAGGGCGGCTTCAATCTGATTGGTCTGGGGATTTTCCGGGGAGCCTTTCAGCACCCGGTCAAAATCATGCAGATAACGGTCGGCAATGTCAAAAGTGACCACCGTATTGCGAAACCCGCTATATTCCACACCCCCAAGCACGTCCGTCCGGCAGTAATCCGTATGGTAGTCATGCATGAAGCCTAGCCCCCGGAGATGGGCGGCCTCTACATAATACAGGAAATCTCCCCGGGCCAGGCCGGCGGCAACCCCCGCCATGGTAATCCGGCGGTGCTCCCTGTCAAGGGGCCGTTTCGGGCGCCATGTCGCCTGATCGTTAAATACCCTGGCCCCGTAAAGGGACAGGTCCCATCCGGAGAATATGCCGGTCAATTCAACTGCAAGCTCCGTATTCTCCGCCGTATGCGCCGGTTTCTTTTGGGGGGGGAGCGGCTGGGATCCTGGGTAAAAGTCGTGTCCGAACGACGGGTTCTTGTCGTACCGGTGTTCGCTGACGGCGATCAGTCCCAGGTTCCATGGCCCGGCAAACCGATTCAACTTGGTCATGAAGATCGGCAGGCGCATATCTTCCATATCCATTAGGCCTGGCGTGCGCCTGTCAACCGGGTTCAGGATATCGGTCACCCGCAAAATATCCGATCGACCCCAGACAACGATCTGTCTGCCAGTTTTCAAATCGATGTGTTTGCCCAGGGAACCCTGCAGGAAAGCCTCTCGCAGCTCCAGACCTTTCTCATAGTCCTCCAGAACCTCGGCGGTGTACTGATCGCGGTTATTGATGAGATAGGCTGCATCGAACCACCCCTTGCCGCTCACAAAGGCCCTCCAGGACGCCAAACGGTATCCGGCTTCGAGTTGCAGCGACACCCTCAGGCGTGAGAGACCGCGCCAGTCCGTCTCGCCCGGCTCAGGAGTATGATGGGCAAAGATCTAAGCGATCCCCAGTTTGGCATAACCGCTGAA
>CAZWGD010000219.1:0-3172 GCA_964633235.1 uncultured Desulfobacteraceae bacterium
TCCCATGCGATTGTAAACTATGCTGTTCGCACCGGTGAGTACGTTTTGTTGAATGATGCGCTCAAAGAGGGCCCGTTTACGCGTGATGCCGTCATTCAGAAGCTCCGAACGAAATCTATTTTTTGCCTGCCGTTGATCCATCAATCGCATGTGGTCGCTGTTCTATATTTGGAAAACAACCTTGTATCCAATGCATTTACCGCCGGCCGGTTTGAAATATTAAGGCTCTTAAGCGCCCAAATCGCCCCTTCTCTAAAAAATGCCAGGCTTTATGCCGACCTGGAAACCTCCGAGTTTCGTTACCGGCAACTGTATGAGAACATCATCGACATGGTGGTCTCTGTAGATACAAACGGAGTGGTAACCCTCGCCAATCCGCGTTTTTACAACACCCTGGGACTCCCCATGGGTAAAAAAGACATGCTCTTTGAACAACTGGTGCTCTCGTCGGATGCCGAACGGGTGAAAGAACGCCTGCTTTCCAAACTTTCCTGTGGTTTTGAAGTCAATGATTTTCAATTCAGAATGGTGAGCGGAAGGGACCGGGTTTTGCATGTCGAATGTAGTGCAAAACAGGTTCAGGAGAGCGATGACCGTATGGGATATCAAATGCTCATCCGGGACATCACGCGGAGAAAAAAGCTCGAAAACGAGCTGTTGGAGTCTTTTAAGCATGTTCATGATGCCAAAATGGGAACCATTATCGGTCTGGCCAAACTGGCGGAGTACAGGGACGAGGATACCGGAGGGCATCTGGAACGGATACAGGAATATACAAGAATCATTGCCGAAGAGTTGGGGAGAGGCCCGAAATATCGGCCTATGATCGACGAAGAGTTTCTGGACGATATTTATCTCTCTTCCATTCTGCACGATATCGGAAAGGTGGGCATTCCCGATGCCATCTTGCTGAAGCCCGCCAGGCTTCTTCCCGAAGAGTTCGAAATCATAAAAAAACATTGCTCTATTGGTGGGGACGTCCTCAAGACCGTGGAGGCCCAGGTCGAGGGGAAATCTTTTCTGCCCGTGGGCATCGAGATCGCTAACAGTCATCATGAGCGATGGGACGGGGCAGGATATCCGCAAGGACTTAAAGGAGAAAACATTCCCCTGTCAGCCAGAATCGTGGCTCTGGCCGATGTGTATGACGCCCTTACATCAAAGCGTATTTATAAAGAAGCATATACCCACGACAAAGCCGTCCGCATCATTACCGGGGGCAGGGGAGAGAATTTCGATCCCGATGTGGTTGATGCTTTTTTGTTCCACAAGGATGAATTCAACGATATTCGCGAAAAAATGCATATCTCGGATGAAGGTCTCCTTTCGGAGTAATGCCGGCCACGCCGTGAAGATGAGATCATATAGCCACCGCATTTGATCGGAAATTTCATATCATTTATCAACATAGCCGCCATCAAGGAATGTACATGGGAGAATTAAGGGTCGATCAAATTTTAGGAAAAGCAAAATTCCTCAGGAATCTACCTGAAAAAGGGCTGACAAGAATAGCGGAGACTTGCCAAATTCGAAACTATGAGGCAGGAGAGTTCATCTTTCGCCAGGGGGATTTTGGAGAGCATCTTTATATTATTATTGATGGACGGGTTTATCTGGAGCGATCCGTTGATCTGGGCGTGCGTCAGGGCAAGGTGGTAATCGACACCCTGGGCAAGGGCAGGACACTGGGTTGCTGGTCGACACTTTTGGGGGAACCGCACACCCTGATGTCTTCCGCCTGCTGCCAGGAACCAACCCGGGTTGTTTTTTTCAAGGGAGAAGATGTCAGGGGGCTGATGATCGATGATACGGAACTTGGCTTTCACATCATGGAACGCCTCTGTTTTTTATTAAGTGACCGCATCAGGGCCGCTTACGGCGCTATGGAAAAGCTATAGAACTTCTCACCACCAACTACGGTTTCAAAACCTCAGGATGTGATTGATGCAGCGCCGACTCAACAATGCGGATGACGCAACCTTGCGTGATATCAGCCGCCGGTTGCTCGCCTTCGAAAAAACACGGGAGAATCTCATTCCCATACTCCAGATGATCCAGGAATCCCATGATTACATTCCCCGCCAAACCTTTGAAATGGTAGCTGAATATCTGGGCATCGCCCCTTGTGATGTTTATGGGGTGGCCACCTTCTACAATCAATTCAAGTTTCACCCACCTGGAAAAAATCCCGTTAAAGTCTGCATGGGGACCGCCTGCCATGTACAGGGCGGCGAAATCATCCTTGAAAACTTTGAGCGCAAACTTAACATTTCCGAAGGGGACACCACCCCGGATATGATGTTTTCAGTTGAACGGGTGGCCTGTGTGGGGTGCTGTGCTTTAGCCCCCGTAGCAGTAGTTAAAGATACGGTTCATGGTCATATGGCACCAAGCAAGGTGGAGGGGTTAATCATGCGGGTCCAGATTGAAGCAGAGATGCAAGCCAGGAAAACACAGAAACATGGCACCCAGGCCGAATAGTACGCTCCACAGCCGGTATGAAGCCCTTTGGAATGAGGCCCATAAACGGCGGGAAAGCCTAAAAAGCACCCCGCACCCTAAGATCAGCATCGGCCTGGCCACCTGCGGGATAGCCTCCGGGGCTCTGGAAACTAAAAGCGCCTTTGAAGAGACCCTGGGGCAGCGGGGTATCAAGGCCCATATTAAGACGGTGGGGTGCATCGGACACTGCTATGCGGAGCCGGTGGTTATTATTGATCATCCCGAATCCGGTTTCCCGCCCATCTTCTACCCGGAAGTAACCCCCGGGAAGGCCAAAATGCTCACCAGGCTTTTCTTGGAAGAGGGGGATCCACGTTTCGAACATGTGCTAGGCGCCATGGCGGAAAATGAACTCATTCCCTCTGTTATGGAATTTTCCCGTTTCAATATGGAAAAACGGGTAGTAACCGAAAAATGCGGTTTTATTGATCCGGAAGATATTTACGATTATCTGGCTGGAGACGGCTACGCCACCTTACCCGGGATACTGGCCGCCGATCCCGGGGAGATCATTCGGGAGATTGAGGATTCCGGGTTAAGGGGACGGGGCGGGGCCGGATTTCCCACGGGCCGCAAGTGGAAGGCTGCCCGACAGGTTGGTGAGGCTCCTAAAATAGTTGTATGCAATGCCGATGAAGGCGACCCCGGTGCCTACATGGACCGCACTATT
>CAZWGD010000219.1:3182-4669 GCA_964633235.1 uncultured Desulfobacteraceae bacterium
TAGAAAGCAATCCGCATCAGGTGCTTGAAGGCATGACCATTTGCGGATTCGCCGTTGGCGGGCACCGTGGAATCATATATGTGCGGGCCGAATACCCGCTGGCCGTGGAAAGGATAACCAAAGCCATCCGGCAAGCGGGGGAATTGGGGCTATTAGGGGAGCAGATCCTGGGCAGTACGTTTGATTTCACTGTGGATGTGTTTCAGGGATCGGGGGCCTTTGTCTGTGGTGAAGAAACGGCCTTGATTCAATCGATCGAGGGGAAGAGGGGCATGCCCCGCCATCGCCCGCCCTACCCGGTAGACCACGGAATTCATGACCATCCTACCGTCATCAACAACGTTAAAACCCTGGCTTCGGTCCCCCCCATTCTGAAAAGAGGAGCCGACTGGTTCAGGCGTATCGGCACCAAGAACAGCCCGGGGACCGCCATTTTTTCAGTGGTAGGGAACGTGGTTCATCCGGGTCTGGTGGAAATCCCCATGGGGGTATCTTTACGCTCCCTGATTTTTGACATCTGCGGCGGCATTCCGGATAGAAAGGGCTTCAAAGCGGTTCAAATCGGCGGGCCATCCGGCGGTTGCCTGCCGGAGCAATTTCTTGACACACCCGTGGATTTTGACTCTCTGGTCCAAGCGGGCGCCATGATGGGGTCAGGGGGTATGGTCGTCATGGATCAGGATTCCTGTGTGGTCAATGTCGCCCGCTATTTTCTGGAATTTACCCAGCGAGAGTCTTGCGGCAAATGTACATTTTGCCGAATCGGTACCCACCACCTGCTCAATATTTTGGAACGCATCACCAGAGGTGAGGGCAAAGACGAAGATATCCTCCGGCTGAAAAGCCTAGGAGAGGATATTAAGAAGGGCTCCCTTTGCGGGTTGGGGAGAACTGCTCCCAATCCAGTGTTGACCTCCTTGCGGTATTTCAGGAGCGAATACCTTGCCCATATCAAGGAGAAAAAATGTCCGGGCATGACCTGCCGCACCCTGTTCACATATTATATCGACCTGGAGAAATGTGCCCGGGGCTGCGATGCATGTGTGGCCTGCTGCCCGGTGGAGGCGGTTTTTACTACCAGTACCCGTAAGAAGGGCATCGATCAGACTCTCTGTGTAAAATGCGGTGAGTGCATGGTCGCCTGTCCTCCGGAGTATAACGCAGTTGTCAAAGTATCGCCGCCGGATTTGGCTCCTGACATTGAACGACCCCGGAACATCGCAGCTAGTGCAAAATCCGGAGACCGGTAACTATGCTTTGGTGCCGGTTTGAAAAAGATCATGACCAGTCTGCACCGGTTTGACTATCGTCCCCTTGCAGGAACTCCCAGGGTCGCCGGCGCTGATGCCGGATGGAAGGGATACTTAAATAGAGCGTGAAAATGGTTCAGATCCGTGTTGATAACCAAATCATGAATGTCGACCAGGGGAGCAACCTGCTGGGGGCCTGTCTGGGAAATAATATCTATATTCCTCATCTGTGCTTTT
>CAZWGD010000220.1:0-1434 GCA_964633235.1 uncultured Desulfobacteraceae bacterium
GGGGGGAATCGGTCTTATCAAGCTGGGCCGGGGTGGTGAGCCCACCATGCATCCGCGTTTTGGGGATATCATTCGGTATATCAAGGACAGTATGGGGTCTGTAGATATTGATATCAATACCAATTTCACGCTTTTTAACGAAGCCCTGATCGACCTGATATTGGAAACAGGTGTCACTCAGCTCACCGTGAGCCTGTGGGCCGGAACGCCGGAAACCTATGTAAAAACCCACCCCAATCAGGGCCAAAGAACCTTCATGCGCATTGTGGAAAATTTGAAAAAACTGTCCAGGATGCGAAAAAATAAACTGCCGAGAATTTCCATTCATAATGTGCTCATGAATATCAATTTTCATGAAATGAAGACCATGCTGCACCTGGCCGGCGACATCGGTGCGGATGAGGCCAACTTCGTGCTGGTTGATCCGATACCCGGTCGTACGGAACAGCTTCTGTTAAATCCCACCCAAAAATCGGCCCTAAGAGATAGCTTCAAGCAGTTGACGAGCGACATTGACTGTTTTGATACGTATACGGCTCCCGGAAGCGGCCATACTGTTCGCGTGGTCAACTATCTCGAAATGTTACGCAAGCTTTCCCAAACCGATATCGACAAAGGTTCCTATGACTATAAAACCGTGGAGCGGATGCCTTGCTATATCGGATGGATTTTTACCCGGATCATGGTGGATGGCGGCGTGGCACCCTGCTGCAAGGGCCACCGTATGACCATGGGGAATTTGCACGCGGACCGTTTTAAAAACATCTGGCATGCTTCGCGCTACCGGCGATTTCGCGCCAATGGACTGACCCTGAAAAAAACGTCTGCGTACTTTTCCCGGATGGGCAACGAACTGAATAAAACCACCGGGTGTTACAACTGCGATAACCTGATGCATAATATGGTTGTGCATCGTAAAATTCTGTCCCAGTCGAATATGCTGAAGTGGATGGCATTTGAAATGCAACAGTGGCTGCGACGATAAACCGCAAATGATATATCGGGCCGACAATAAATACACGTGTACCGTAAACGACAACCCGTAAGAAAATGACACAGGTTGCGGATAACAAAAAAATATTGATCATTACCTGCCAGGGTCTGCCTGAACCGGAACGGCCCGCTACCGGCGGGGGGCTACGGATGTACGGCCTGGGTGAAGGTTTGAAGAGCAAGGGCCACCAGGTGATTTATTCCATTCCGGAGACCTGCCTCGATGCCGCCAATCCTTTGCACGCCGAGTGGGCGGAACATTCCCACGGCATTTCAAATATCAATGCCAGAATCGCACAAATTGAGCCCGATGTGGTGATATTTGGAAACTGGGGGCTGGCTTTTCAGGCGGAAACCTGTGACCTTCCGGTAATCGTGGATATGAACGGTTCTTTGATACTAGAAAACCATTACCGTCAGCGGGGCTGGCCCATACGCGAT
>CAZWGD010000220.1:1444-4646 GCA_964633235.1 uncultured Desulfobacteraceae bacterium
CTTAAACAAGATAAAGTCATTGTCCAAGGTAGATCTTGTCATGGCCGGATCCCAGCGGCAGAAGACGTACTTTACCGCTTGGTGTCTGATGGCCGGCCTAGATCCGGATAAAATCGCCATTGAAGTGGTACCGTTTTCACTTTCGCCCGCCTTGCCGGAACCTACTCATCCCGGGGAACCGCAATTTGTGATGGCCGGATATAACTGGCCTTGGCTGAAGGGGCAACGGACCGTCGAAACCGTCAGCAGGGAACTTACCCGTCTGCAGCGGGGGCATTTGCACGTCTACAGCATGGCGCCACCCTTTGTAGATGCGCTCCCGGGAGAAGACTCGTCCGATGATTTTGCGGGATATATGGACGTGCAGGACCTCTCTCGCGTCACCCTCCATGACCCGGTAAGCTTTGATGAGTTGACGTCGGTTTTATGCCGCAGCAGTGTAGCCCTAGACGTCTGGGGCAGGAACCTTGAACGGGAGCTGGCCTTTCCTACGCGAACGGTAGTCTACCTTTGGTGCGGGCTTCCGGTTATCGTCAGCGCGTACAGCGAGGCATACGATCTGGTCCGCCGCTATGATGCCGGCTGGGCTATGGCAGAATCCGATCAGGGCCGTTTAGGTAAGTTGGTGGAGGATATCGTCTGTGGCCGGATTAATCTTAGGGGCTATAAAACCAGAGCGCAGCGACTGGCTGGAGATCATTTCCTTTGGGATAAAACCATTGAATCCATAGATGCATTCTGCCGCAACCCCGTTAGAAACAGGGTGTTATCGCCCCTATTTGTCAATCGTATCGAGTTGGAAAAGAGATTAGAAGAAAGCCTGAGCATTTTGGAGGCCAGCAGGCGCAATAACGACGCCCTCAGAGAAGACCTGAAAAAAAGCGAAAATGTGCGTCTGGATTTGCATAGGGAAAAGGAGGCGATCGCAGGGAAATACGCACACCTCGAGGCGGAAGCAGTACGCATGTCCCATTTGAACCGCCACCTGCTGGCGGATAGCCGCTTGATGGGCAGGGTTTATCGGCGTCCCAAGGGGTTCGCCAGATTCACCTCTTTGACCCTGTTTAGGTTGACATGGAAACGCCTTATCATCGGTTTGCCGGTTCTCGGCTATCTCTTCTGTCTAGCCGTTGGCGGTCAATTCCTTCAGAACCTGCACCTGCGCTGGAAACGGTCATGAATGTCCTGATGATTCACCCCCACGATATTTACAGCGATCTTGAACCGTGGACCGTGCGCATTACCTACCTTGCCAAAGAACTGGAGTCCATGGGACACCGGATCAAACTGGTCTACCACCTCTTCGATCTCAATGGGAGTGCCGCCGCCATCTCACCACAGGAATACAGCTTTGAGACGATTCCGCTCCACCGGATCGGACCCGGTCTGGGGTACCGGTGCCTGGAAATGGCGAAACTGGTTGAATGGGCGGACATTGTTCATTTTCAAAAATGTACCCATTATGTATCTATTCCCGCTGTATTCAGCGCCTTTTATCACCGCCGGCCGATTCATTATGACTGGGACGACTGGGAACAAAAAATCTATGAGCAGGATGAATACAGCCGCGTGGGCTCATGGATGTTTTTCAACCAGATGGAAAAGCACCTCTTGAAACTGGTTGATACCGTATCGGTCGCCAGCCAAGGTCTGCGTCGTCTAACACAACGGTACGGCTTTCCACAAGAGCGCGTTTTTTACATTCCCGTAGGGGCGGATATCGGTACCTTCAGCCCTTCATTGGACGGTAACATTATGCGCCGGCGCCATGCATGGGAAAAGTGCCTGGTACTGTACCACGGGCAGATCAGCGGAGCCAACTACCTGCATCTTTTCCTGAAAGCCGCCCGGGAATTGCTTGCCCGAAGAAGGGATACGTCCTTTGCCGTGGTGGGGGGAGGAGATAGGCTCGATCAGGCCAAACAGATGGCCGATAGTTTGGGCATCACCGCGGATGTCACCTTTACCGATACCGTTCCCCATGAAGAGATACCGCTATATATTGCCGCCGCCGACGTGACCGTGGCTTGTTTTGAAGACAACCAGCAGGCCAGATGTAAAAGCCCGCTGAAATTAATCGAATACATGGCCTCCGGTAAAGCCATCGTTGCCAGTAGAATGGGTGAAGTTCCCGCGATGCTGGGGGGGGGAGGGCTGCTGGTCGATCCGCAATCCATAACTGAAATGGTGAGGGCCATAGAGCAGTTCCTCAACGATCCTGATTTGCGAAAACAAAAGGGCGCCGCCGCACGGCGGCGGGCGGAGAAATATTTCAACTGGAAGAAAAGCGCTCATACGCTTACCCGGGCCTATGAGGCGGCTTTTAATGTTCGGTACGGCCTGGACTATAAGGCCGTTGACCCATCCGGCGCCACCGAAGGACAAACGCCATGAGCAACCTGAGAGACAAGTTTCAACAGGCAAAAATTGCCGCCGGTCTATTGCATAACCGGGTTTATACCGGACCGTGGAATGTACAAATCGATCTGACCAATCGATGCAATAACGACTGCATCGCCTGCTGGTGCAATTCTCCCCTGCTGGAGGATAAAGCCATGGATCCCGCGATTAAAAACCAGGCCCTCTCTTATGAAACCGCCATAAACCTGATCGATGAGTTGGCGGATCTCGGGGTAAGAAGCATTTACTTCACCGGGGGCGGCGAGCCGTTTATGCATCCCAGGATTCTAGATATCATGGCCCATATTAAGGCCAAAAGAATCCATCTCGATATGAGCACCAATTTTACTCTGGTGGATGAAGACATCGCCGGACAGCTGGTCGATATCGGTATCGACCATATGACCCTCAGCCTCTGGGCCGGCACCCCGGAGACCTATGCAAAACAACATCCCAACAAAGATGCCGGTGAATTTATAAAAATGGGTGCGATGATCGACCACATTGTGGCTATCCGGTCAAAAAAAAAAGCAGACGTCCCCGCCCTGGGGATGTATAATGTGATCAATGTGTATAACCACCATGAAGCCGAGGAAATGCTTGAATTTGCATTTAAGCATAAAATGGATGATATTGTCTTTACACCGGTGGATACCGTTCCGGACAGGACAGAAGTTCTGGGGCTTTCTGCTCAGCAGCGGAAGCAACTGGCCGCTACCATCAAAAGGCTGTCCCGGGATATGGGGAGGTTGGAAAGACAATACGGCCACCGCCTTCACTTCAAGGATTATCACAGTTTTCT
>CAZWGD010000221.1:0-4558 GCA_964633235.1 uncultured Desulfobacteraceae bacterium
ACCGGTGAAGAGCCATATGAGTTCTATCGACAGCGACGAGGTCGATAGAATCAAGGCCGGCATTTTCGGTGTGGAGAAAGAGCAGATCGTTGAAACCCGGATAAAGCCTACGATTATCAGACGCCGGAAAAAAGTAATACCCGTAGAGCCACAAATAGTAGAAGAAGCTGTGAAGATTGAGGCCGCGCCTGAGGCTGAGAAAGCCCCGCCGGTCGAAACGATAGAGGAGCCCGCAAAGGAACCCGAAAAGAAGCTTGATACGGAAGCAGCCGCCGAAAAAACGGCGCCGAAAAAACCGGCTCCTCGCAAGGTTGAACGTAAAAAGGAACCGGCCGCCAAGATCGTCAAGCGGCCGGAACCGGAAGTGGTTGAACCAACCCCTAAGGTGGATGAAGAGAAGGTTCCTGAGGCTATCGAAAAGAAAGCGCCCTCTACTGAAATCACCCCGGAAACTCCTGAAGCCTCCGAACCTGAGATCAAAGGGGAAGCGGTCCCGGATGAGCCTCCGGAAACAGCTAAAGTACAAAAACCGCCGGCACCGCCGAAGCCTGTCAAGAAGAAGAGGAAAGTAAAAAAAGAAACCCCTGCTAAAATTATTAAAATGCCCGCACCGGGTGCGGTGGATATAAAACCGGCCGCGCGAAAAGCCACGGTTACCCAATTTCCGACTCCCTCGACAGCGCATGAAGCACCGGAGACCCCCCAGACATCTCCCGACAAATCGCCCGCTCCGGGAAAAAAGAAGAAGGTGGGCAAAAAGGGCCATGCCGCCGAGCAGGATAAAAAATTCTTCAAGAAGAAGATTTCTTTCAAACGCAAGGAAGTTGTGGAGGGGGCTGCCCTTTACGATCGTGGCAGGCGGACCCGCAGGGGCAAGAAGGGCGACAGGGGTAAAAGGGCCTCAATCGGCCTAAAAACGCAAATTACGACCGCAAAGGCCATCAAGCGCAGAATCAAGGTGGATGATACCATCGTCCTTTCCGATCTGGCAAAACGCATGGGAATCAAAGCCAATGAGTTGATCGTAAAACTGATGGGGTTGGGTGTTATGGCCACCGTGAATCAAACCATTGATTTTGATACGGCGGTGCTGGTGGCGGCTGAATTCGACTATGAAGTCGAAAAAGCGGCTTTCAAGGAAGAGGCGATCATAAAAACTGAAGTGGATGACCCGGACAAATTGATGGAGCGTCCCCCTGTTGTCACCGTTATGGGGCATGTTGATCATGGGAAAACGTCTCTTCTGGATGTCATTCGGGAAACCAATGTGACCAAGAACGAGGCCGGTGGCATCACTCAGCATATCGGGGCGTATAACGTAGATACGGAAAAAGGCCGGATTGTCTTTCTGGATACCCCAGGGCACGAAGCTTTTACCGCTATGCGGTCACGGGGAGCCGGCATTACCGATCTGGTGGTCCTCGTTGTAGCCGCCGATGATGGTGTTATGCCCACGACCCTGGAGGCCATCAACCATGCCAAGGCGGCCGAGGTACCCATCATCGTGGCCATTAACAAAATGGACAAGGCGGATGCCGATCCGGACCGTGTTCAACGGCAATTGGCGGAAATCGGTCTAACCCCCGAGGCATGGGGGGGCGATACGATATTCGTAAGGGTTTCCGCTAAACAGAAAGAGGGTATTGAGGAACTCCTGGAAATGATTCTGCTCCAGGCTGAAGTACTGGAGCTTAAGGCCAATCCGGAGAAGCGCGCCTTCGGACGCGTAGTGGAGGCACGCTTGGATACGGGCCGTGGGCCTGTAGCCACCGTTCTGGTTCAGGAGGGTACCCTGCAAAACGGAGAGCCGGTGGTTTGCGGTGTTCATTACGGTAAAGTCAGATCACTTTTAAACGACATGGGGCTGCAGGTCGACGTGGCCGGGCCATCCATGCCGGTGGAGATTATCGGATTGTCCGGTGTCCCCATGGCCGGGGACGAATTCATCGCTCTGGCAGACGAAAAGGACGCCAAACAGATCAGCCAACATCGGGGACAAAAACAGCGCTCCAAGGAATTGGCCAAGACCAGCCGCCTCAGCCTGGAAAAACTGTTTGAAAAGATGACTGAGGGTGAGGTCAAAGATCTTGATATCATCATTAAAGCGGACGTCCATGGGTCTATCGAGGCCTTGCGGGATTCCCTGGTCAAGCTCTCAAATGAAGAGGTCAATATCAACGTGGTGCATTCCGGCACCGGTGCCATCACTGAAACAGACGTATCTCTGGCCACTGTATCGGATGCCATCATCATCGGCTTCAATGTTCGACCAAGCCCCAAAGTGCAGGCCATGGCCAATGAAGAAAATGTCGATATGCGCTTTTACAATGTCATTTATAACGTCATCAGGGATGTGAAAGATGCCATTTCCGGAATGATGGCGTCTACCTTCGAAGAGCACACTCTAGGGCATGCAGAGGTCAGACAGGTCTTCATGGTGCCCAAGGTCGGCACTATCGCCGGCTGCTATGTGACCGACGGCAAAGTGCAACGGGGAAATCTGATCCGGCTGATTCGAGACGGTGTGGTGATTTACGAGGGCAAAATAGGTTCGCTGAGACGGTTTAAGGATGATGCCAAAGAGGTAATGAGCGGCTATGAGTGTGGTATCGGCATAGAAAACTATAACGATATCAAAACGGCTGATATGATCGAATGCTACTTTCTGGAAGAGATTCGGCCCGAGATTGACTAGACGATCCCATGGTTGTCGGTATCGGTATCATAACCCTTCGCATACATGGCTGTCGCTCCCTGAAAGAAAAACGGCGTACCGTCAAACCAATCATCGGCCAGGTAAGGAATCGATTCAACGTGTCCCTTGCGGAAGTTGGGGCCCAGGATATTTACCAAAAGGCTGAATTGGGCTTTGCCCTAGTGGGAAATACGCACCAACTGGTGAACTCCAAAATGGATAAGCTGCTAAATCTTATATATGACCTCAATCTGGCTGAAGTGGTTGATACGAAAATGGAGATCTTGCACCTATGAAACCCTACATGCGATCAGAAAGGGTCGGCAGCCATATACAGCGGGCCTTATCCGAGATATTTAAAAAAAAAATAAAGGACCCGCGCCTG
The DNA here is from genome assembly GCA_964633235.1 of uncultured Desulfobacteraceae bacterium. Classification (GTDB taxonomy): domain Bacteria; phylum Desulfobacterota; class Desulfobacteria; order Desulfobacterales; family CAZWGD01; genus CAZWGD01. The sequence continues at coordinate 3,081 of CAZWGD010000221.1, forward strand.
AAAATGGTTGTCATCACCGGAGTCAGGGTATCGCCGGACCTGAAGCTGGCCCGCATCTTTTTCACCTCCACGGCCAGGGATGTCAGTATTCGCAAGGTGGAAGAAGGGTTGAATACCGCCAAAGGGTATCTGAAACGAACCCTGGCAGGAACGCTGGGGCTGCGCTATATGCCGGAATTGCGATTCCACCAGGATCAAACATTTGATTATGCAGAGAATATTGAATCTTTACTAAAATTGATCAATACGGATAATGAAAACGATCGCCAAACAGCTAATGCAGAGCAAAGAGGTGTTTCTGGCCACCCACACCAATCCTGACGGTGACGCCATCGGGTCCTTGCTGGCCATGGGTATGGTCTTGGAGGCCCTGAACAAAACCGTCACCCTCTTCAACGAAAGCCAGATACCGGCCGTGTATCGGTTTTTGCCGACCATTGAACGCATCACCAACGAGGTGAACGGAAACGCCGGCGAATATGACACCGCCGTGATTCTCGACTGCGGCAATCTGGGCCGCATCGGACGCGGGGCCGCTATGGCCGCCGAAATACCGGTGCTCATCAACATCGATCACCATGTGACCAACACCGGTTTCGGGGATTATCAGCATATCGATATTGATGCCTGCGCCAGTGCCGAGATTGTTTATCAACTTATCGGCGCCCTGAAGGTGCCAATCACACTTGACATGGCCACGGTTATCTATACGGCGATACTGACGGACACGGGATCTTTTCGCTTTTCAAATACCAACCGGGCGGCGTTTAAGATTTGTGAAAAAATGATCGGTTTGGGGGTCAAACCGCATAAAATCGCCCAGCACGTTTATGGCCAGTATTCCATGGGACGCATAAAGTTGTTGAATCTGGCCCTCGATTCCATTGAGATATCCAAAAACGGCAAGCTCTCCATGATGCTATTGACCCAGGAAATGCTGTCTAAAACCGGCACCTATCCGGAAGACGGCGATGGTCTCATCAATTATGCTAAACGCATCCAGGATATTAAAGTGGCGGTGTTGATCCAGGAACAAAAAAACGGCACCAACAGCACGGCAACGCCCTACCATATCAGTTTGCGGTCTGATGGAAGCGTGGATGTGGCCGCCATTGCATCCGCTTTTGGCGGCGGGGGCCATTCCAGTGCGGCCGGATTTAGTGTCAAATCAACCCTGCCGGAGCTAAAATCTCATCTTTTTAAGCTGGCGGAAAGCATCTAGCCCATGCCTTCCAGGGGTGAGTTAGACGGCCTGATGGTAATCGACAAACCGTCGGGTTTGAGCTCGGCGGATGTAGTTGCCGTTATCAAACGCAAACTGGGCGTCAAAAAGGCGGGGCATACGGGAACCCTGGACCCTTTTGCAACGGGCGTGTTGATCTGTGGCCTCAATTCCGGAACCAAGCTGGCCCGGTTTTTTTTAAAAGGTGACAAAACATATCGGGGGGTTTTACGGCTTGGCGTTGAGACGGATCCCC